>JAYKJB010000021.1 GCA_035285325.1 Candidatus Sericytochromatia bacterium | reverse complement strand
TAGCGCGCGGAAAGCTTGGGATGGGCCGCTACCGCCCGCTTCACGAGGCGTTCCGGGTGCACGGCCGGTGCGAGGCCGAAACATTCGGCCAGCCACGTCACGAACTGCGTGTGGCCTGCGCTGGGTTTGTGCGGGCGCTTGGCCTCGTCGTAGTACATGCCGAGGTCGGTCACATCCAGGGCCAGCAGCGAGAGGAATTCCTCCAAGCTGTCTGCCAGCACGGTGCTGCCGCTGTGGCCCACGTTCAGGTAGACGATCGGCGCGTTGGCCGGGGTGCGCCCGTCGTAGAGCCAAAAGCCGTACTGGGAGCCGTCCGCATCGTGGCCGAAGAGGGCGAAATCGCCGGCCATTTCGGAACTGCCCAGCCAGCCGCTGGCATCCTCCGGCGCCAGCTTGAAGCGGCCGCTGAAGTAGCCCTTGATGTCGGCGGCAAACTCGCCGAGGTCATCGAGCAGTTGCGGCACGGGATGGGCGCCGAAAGCGGGGCGGAAGTCAGGTTTGGCCAAGGTGATTCCTCGGGCGCGCCCGTTGGGCTGCTCAGTAGAGGTTGACGTCGCCGTCGGTCGATTCCACCACTCGGCCGTAAAACGGGAACCAGCCCGGGGGGCCGAAATTCGATTTGCCGACGAATTCGATCATACACCCTTCTGGAAGGTCCAGATTCACGCTGTTGTTGACGACGGCTCCCTGCGAAAACAGGGTGCTTTGCCCGAAGAGTCGCACGCCCACTTCGGTCATCGGAGGCGCCGCCGGGTTGAGCAAACACTTGTGTTTCCCGACGCTGTCGCAACCGGCGGGCACAGGTGCCCCCCCACCACCGGAAGCGGGTGGCGGAGTCGGCGTAGGGGTGGGCGTGGGCGTGGGAGTTGGTGTGGGGGTCGGGGTTGGCGTGGGGGCTGCCGCGCTGGGAAGCACCACAGGGGCCTTGGTGGCCGCAGGGGCACTGGGGGCCCCGGCCACCTGGCTGGCCCCGGGCTGAGGCGTGTTGTTTGGGCCGAGTGGCGTCGCGCCTGGCGCCGCGGGGACCACCGGCGTGCTCGCCCCCGCCGTGGGCAGGGCGCCCGGTTGCTTCAAGGCGTCGAGCGAGGACTTGATCTCGGCCAGGTCCTTGCGCAGATCGAGCAGCAGGCTGCGCAGCTCTGCCACCGCCTTCACCAGTTCCTCCATGCGCGCCTTGATCGCCAGCGTATCGGTGAAGTCCGGCAGCTTGTCATTGGTCAGGTTGCGATCGGTGGCTTCCACCGCGGTCTGGAATTTGCTGGGGTTGAATTCGCCCAGTGCGCCGCCCGGCAGGCCTTCCAGCACGTTGAAGCTGACCAGCGTGCTGGCGGCATCCACGACGGTCGAGGCGCCGTACTTGCCGACCTTCACGACGGTCCGCAGCTGGGCGGTCTTGCCGGTCGAGGTGGGAATCTCCGCCACGATCACGAAGGTCTCATCAGCCGGCACCTGGTCCAGCGAGAATTTGGCCCCGCCATCGGTCTTGACGTCCGGGATGTCTGGGATGGGTCGACCGGCCGAATCGGCCAGGTAGACGCGCACGCCCTCGACCACGCCGCTGTCGACCGCTTGCAGGCGACGGGTGGCTTGGAGACTCAGGGCCCCGTTCGACACGATGCCCCCCGCATGGTTGGCGATCAGGGCGTTGCTCCGGTCGCTGATCAGTTTGACGCTGCTGCCGAGCGAGATGTTCCTGGGCACGCGGACCTCGCCCAGCACCTTCACGCGGCCCGGCAGGGCAGCGGCGGCGATCGCCGCACTCGGGGCTGCGGTGGGCGTCGGGGGTGTTGCTGCCGGTTGGCTACAGGCCACGAGCAGCACCCCCAGGGTCAGGACGGCGGAAAGTTGGCGCACGAACAACCTCGTTCCAGAACAGAAGGCATCACGTATCCTGCTTCCTACCCGTCCAACCGACCGCCGTCACGACCATCAGGCGGGCCAGGCCACGGGCTGGCGACGAGAACACCGGGAAACGCGCCTCAGGCGCGCCGAGGGAGCACGTCCTGACCAGCCGCAGGCCCGGACGTCCGGAGCTGCGGCCCATCATCCCGGGGAAAGGTCAAAACATGCCCGCTTCGAGGCTTTCGAGACTGGCCTCCAACTTGCGCACCACCGCCTCGCCCAGCGGTTCGAAGCGTTTCAGCAGGTCGCTTCGCTCCTCTGGCGGCCGGTCCGCTTCGTCCAGTGCCAGGCCGTGGAGCAAGCCCTCCACCACCGCCGGTCCAATCTCCAGGTTTTCCAGCAGCGGAGCCACCTGACGCAGCCATCCACCCGTGACCAGGCTGCCCCCCAACACCGGCACGTCGGTGCGTCCGGGCATCCAGGCCGACAGGGTGGCGCCTGGGTGGGCTTCCACGAGGCGACGCACCACAGGGCCCGCGGCCTCGTCGCCCACGGGCAATTCGAACCAGCGGGCCAGCAACAGGGCTTCTTCGGGGTCGCGTTCAGCCACGTGGTGAAGGCCCTCCACCCAGTCCGGTGACCACCAACTCCCGTGGTATAGCCCCTCCTCCGCCACGCCGACGGCCAGGGGCGGCGGGCTCTCGCCACTCAGGGGAAACCGCCAGACCGCCGCATTGCCCTCCTCCGCCACGGCCCAGAGCCGATCGATGCCGCCATCGTGTCGCCAGACGACGACCTCGTGCTGGGACGCGTCGAACCCGATCGCGCCTGCCAGATGCAGACGGGCAAAATCCTCTCCGGGTTGGGGCAAGGTCAGGCCGCTGACGAAGCCGGCCCGCCTGACCTGGGAGGTGTCGCCAGGCTTGGCCGCCTGCACCGGCTCCGGCAGCAGGCGCGGGCCGGAACGAAGGCCTTCCTCGCGCAGGCGGTGAAGGTCGTCGCGTAGCAAACGCAGGCTTTCACGTAGTTCCTCGTGGGCCTGGCGGAGCTGGCCCTGCTCGCCTTCGAGGCTCTGGTGGTGAGTCTCGAAGGCCTGTAGCAGCAGCTGGAGCGCGCCGCTGGTATCGTGGACCGACTTGAGCCCCTGGCGTAGCTTTTGCTGTTCGTCGCGGAGCACCTTGAAGGCCTGACGAAAGGCCTGATTCTCCTCGTGCAGACGCCGCAGCCCACGGAGGGTGGTCTGTCGCTCCTCCTGCAACGTCAGCAGGCTTTTCTGGGCCGATTGATGCGCTTCCTGCAAACGTTGGAAGCCTTGGAGCAGCGTCTGGGTCTCGTCGCGTTGCTTGCCCTGGGCCGCTTGCTCGATTTGTCGCTCCGCGCGCAGCGCCTCCAGCGCCTGTCGCAAGGCGTCCTGTTGGTCCGTCAACGATTTGAAACCATCCTGAAGTTGCTTCAGACCCTCCTGAACGGCCGGCGGCATCGGCCACTGACCAGATGGTTCCTGAGCGGGGCGCGCCCGGGCGTCTCGCAGTGACGCCACGTCGCGCAGAAGGGCATCGAGCGTCTCTTTCAGCCCTTCGGCGGGCTGCACCGGTGCGACTGGCTGGGGCGGCGCCGGGGGACGGGCCGCCATGTCGGCGATCGCCTGCTGTAGCCCCGCTGCCTGCTGTCGCAGACGCGCCACCTCCTGCTCCAGGGCAACGGTCTGGGGCGTCGGTCCGGCGGCAGCACTGGCCGGCGCGGGGGGCGGGACGGGGAATGGAATCGCGACGGGCGGGGATGCAGGACCGGCGACAGGGGCGCTGGCCGACGCGGGGGTTGGGAAGCCAGGTGGGAAGCCGGCCGTTGCGGGCGGAGCAGCGGTGGTGAGCGGGCTGACCGGGGCGAAGGGGGGAGCTGCTCCAGGCGGTGGGACAGCGACCGAGCCTGCCCCCGGGGAGGTGGGCATCGGGGAGTCACCGAGGTCGATGATGAACGCGTCGGATTCATCAAACGGCAATCCCGCCAGGTCGGGGGCTGCGAGCGCTGAAGGGCTGGGCGAGGCCAGGGACGGCTGCAACGGCGCGTTCAGGAAGTCCGGGATCGCGTCCTCGTCGGCTCCCTGGGCGGAGTTGAACAGGGCGAAGGGGTCCGCCGCTCCACTGGGCGCTTGCGGGCCCGTCGGCGGGGCAGCCTCCAGAGCCGCGAACAGGGCAAACGGGTCCAGCTCGGCGGGGCTCCCACCGGACGAGGCGTTCGGCGCGCTGGGCATCGCCGGAATGACGCTGGCAAACTCGGAAAAGGGATCGTTGGGTGTTGCCGTGGGCAGCGCGGTTGGGCTGGTCGACCAGCTGGCCAGGGGCGTGTCACCCCGAGGCGGCTCCGCCTCGGCCCCCCAGCTTTCCGGCAGGGCAAGCGTGGCCAGGGCGGCCAGTGTTGGACGGCTTGCCGGAGTGCCGCGCGTGCTTTCCAGCAGGACGAGCGTGTCGCGCAGGGACGGGGGGAAGCCCGTTTGCGCGAGCGGCTCGGGCAGACCCGGCGGATCGAAGCCCGAGAAACTTCGCCAGAGGGTCATGGCCAGGCCGAACACATCCGCCGACGGATGTCCGTCCTGTCCGGTCAGCAATTCGGGCGGGGTGTAATTCGGGGCGAACAGTTCGGCCGGACCTCCCAGCACCCGCCCGAGTTGATAGCGGGCCACCCCACCACCCAGCAGCCAGACCTGATTGTCTTGCGTGAGAAAGATGCTGCGCGGCGCCACATCCAGGTGGGGGATCTGAGCGTCCGCGGCCACTTGGAGTTTCTCCAGCAATCTGACGGCCAGGTCGGCGAGTCGTTCCGGGCTGAGCCGTCGCACGCGCGAAAGATGGGTCTGCAGCGGTTCTCCCTCGGCAAACTGAAGCAGCAGGTAGGCGGTGTTGTTTGCCTGGCAGTGGTGCAGGAGGGGCGGCCCCAGGGGAACGGGCAGGCGCGCCCGCAGGTAGGCCTCCTGCAGGAATTCGTCACGGGCTGCCTCGAACCGGGTGTGCCCCAAGCCTGGAGGCGGAATGACGGCGAGACCGTTGCGAGAGGAGCCGTGCGGAAAGAATTCCTTGACCACGTAGGAGCGACGCTGGGCATCCGCCACCAGGTAGGTGATGCTGGTGGGGCCCTGTCCCAGCGTGGGCCCCACCAGCAGGTTCAATCCCTCGAGGATGGTGCCTCGCGGGAGAATGTTGAAGTTGGTCTGGTGGGGGTCGAAGGTCATGCGGCGCCCTGGTGCTGTGCCCAGAGTACCCGTCCAGCGCGGCTTGGAAACCTCCCGGCGATCCTGACGCCATGTCGTTAGAAGGGAGCAATCACGGGGAACGCCATGGGGGATTGTGTCGAACCTGCAGACGACCGGTGCGGGTTCCTGTGCGCCGAGGTGTCCGGGCTTGTTGGCATACGAGGATCAGTTCCTGGGGGCGGGGCCTTTGGCAACCGGTCAACTCGTTCGCGCCCTGGACGGTGACTGGGGCGTTGGTCAGGTGGCTGGCGTGCAGGGCAGTCGGGTCGAGGTGCGCTACATGGCGGCCCTCGACGTCGAGTGGACTCATTTTCACGACCTTCGCCACGTGGTTCGTGTTCGCCTGGCGGCCGGCACCCCCTGCCTGATTCCGGACGAGGGGCAACGGGGGTGGCGGGCTGGCTGGATACGGGCCTGGCGCGAGGATGCCTACGAGGTGGCGGCGCCGGAGGGGGGGCTCGAACGCCTCGAGGAGTCGAACCTACGGGTCCTGTGCGCGCGTCTGATGGATCGCCCGCAGCAACTGTTGGCCTTGCGTGGGCACGGCAACCCGCTGGCCACCGAACGGAGGCGGGAACTGGTGCGTCAGCTGGTCGCCTGGCGCGGCAGCAGCCGTGGACTCTGGGGCCTGCTGTCCGCCAAGGTCCCGCTGGAACCTCATCATGTCGAGATCGTGCGTCGGGTGCTGGAGGATCCGGTTCCCCGCTACTGGCTGGCGGACGCGGACTGGACCGACCGGGCCTTCGAGGCAGCGGCGGTGATTCGTCAGCACTGCCTGGAAGAGGCCCGCACCCAGGTGGTCTTGCTGGCACCCGAGGGCCTGCTCGCTCGCTGGCGCGCCCTCTTGATGGGACCTTTTCGCCTGGAGTCCTTGGTGGACCGCCTGCTGCTCCACGCGCTGGAGCAGCCTCTTGCCCCGGCGATGCTGCGTGACTGCACCCTGCTGGTTCTTGATGAGCCGCTCACCCTGCTGGAGGCCTCCGAACGGGAGGGGGGAGGGCGGCACGATTTTGAGCGCCTGCGCCAGCTCGCCCATCAGGTTCCAGGGCTCTTGCTGATGGAGGCGCGTGCGCAGGAAGTCGGGGACTCCGCCAGTCAGGCTCTCCTTCACTTGCTGGATCCGTCTCGTCACTCGTGGCCCTTGGGCCCAGACCTTCCTCCCTCACGCCTCGCCGACGGGCCCTTGCCCGCTGCGTCGGCAGGTCGACGTCTGGAAACCTCCTTTCAGGCCTTGCAGCATCATCGCCTGGTTCACCTGCTGCAACCTTCGCACGCCTCGGAGCCGCTGTGCTGCTGGGACGAGCTGACCTCCGCGGGAAACCTGGGTTTGCTGCTGGAAGCCTGGCGAGAAGCGGCCCAGCGTCACGCCGCCAGCGGGGGGGGCGACGCGCTCGCTGGTTTGGCCGCGCTGTGGCGTCGGATGGTGCAGGCGGCAGCCGTCTCCCCGACCCTGCTGCGGAGCCTGGTCCGGGCGCGGCTGCGGGGGCGATCGCCCGCTCCACTCCCACAGGACTGGCCGGCAGAACCGCTGCTCGGCGTCCCTGACGCGGCCCCCTTTCCTGGTGAAGCAGACCTGCTCCAGGCCCTCGAGGCCGCCCTGGGCACACACGACCGAGATGGCCTGAATGGGCTGTGTGACCGACTGATCGAACTGGCGGTGTCCGGTAAGGTGGTCGTTTTCAGCTCACATCCCGCCGTGGCTCTGGCGTTGTATCAGCGGTGCGCCACCGAGATGGGGTTGACTGCCGTGGCCTTTCACATTCACCCCTCGCCTCCGGGCGAGCGGGAAGAGGAGCGGCGGCGTTTCGATGAAAACGAGTCGTGTCGCGTGATGGTCTGTGACCCCGCCTCCGAGGGAGCCTTGGGGCTGCTTGAGGCGACGTGGTTCGTCCACGCGGACCTCAGCGGTTCGCTGGCTCAGGTGGTGCCCCGCCTGGCTGGCCGTGCGCGCCTGGCTCAGCGCGCCCGTGCCCGTCATCTGGTTTTCCTGGGCGCCACGGCCACGCTCGCCTATCAACGGGCCCTGCTCCAGGCCCTCCACCGCCATCTCGACGTGTTTGCCGGGGAGTCCCCCTTGTCGGGTGCGCTGCTGAACGAGCTGGAGAGCGTTCTTCAGTGCTTGTTTCTGAGCGGAGAGCCGGACCTGCCGGAACGTTTGGGCCAGGCCATCCTTGGCGCGAAGGAGCGAGCAGAGGCGGCACGTCAGGCCAACCCGGTGGGCGACGGCTGTATTCACCTGGACGATGGGGTGCGTCAGCGTTACGAGGCGTTGATGGCCTCGGAACAGGCTTCAGAGGCTTTTCGGGCCGCCTTTGAAGGCTGGATGTTCGACGTCTTGAGGATCCCCTTCAGCGTGGCAGGCTGCGCCCCCGAACGACCGGTCGGGATGGCCGCCTGGTTCTGGCAACGGTTGGCCGGCGTGCTCCAGACCACCGGCACCTTTGACCGCGCAGAGGCGCTGAGCCGGCCCGACCTCGCCCTGTTCCGTCCGGGCGATCCGCTGGTGGATCAGGTCCTGCAGACGCTGCGCTGGAACCAGCGGGGACAGGCTTCGGCGCTTTGGCGCCAGACAGGCGCCTGGTCGAGCGAGCCGGGGCAAGAATGGCTGGGCTTGCGCGTGGAGGTGGTGGTCGAGGCGGATGATGAGCCATTCACTCGCCTGGCTCAGGCGGCCCAGTGGCGAGAGGCTGACATGGCCTGGGTCCGCCGCCGGGCTGACGCTCACTGCCCGCCGCGCGTGGAACAGGTGTTTCTAGGCGCGGACCTCCGCGAGGTGACGGCGCCCGAGTTGAAGGCGATCCTGGAAGCCCCCTATTCGGAGGAACCAGGGGGGCATCAGGATTGGCCGCTCGTGCGCGATCTGCTGGCCTCGGGCTATGACGTGTTGCCCGTCCAGAACTGGTCAACCTTCGTGGAGCGCGGCAGCGAGGCCGCCCGCGGCTTGATTGCCGCCCGTTGGGAGGTTCAAGACCACCTGGCGCGCCAGCTCGCTTTGCCTGAAGGCGAGTTGGAGTCGCCCGAGGTTCGTGAGGGGGAGTTGGCCTGGACGCCTGCCCCGCCAGCAGAGAACACGTGGTTGCTACAGGAAGCCTTGCTCGAGGCCGTGCGTCATCCACGCCTGCGCATCGACTCCATCACCCTGATGGTGGTGTCCGGCCGAGCGCCGCGCGGGGTCAACCACAAGACCATGCCAGAGGGGCCGCGGCACTTGAATCGCCAGCGGCCGGCCTTGGCGCCGTTGGCCGCCAGTGAAGTGGCGCTGCGCGTGGCGCGTCGCGAGGCGCGGGGATTGAGCATCCGGGCTCTGGCCAACCTGACGGGGGTGGCGCTCGAGCGTTTGGCGGCCTTCGAGGCCCGGGGCACCACGCTACCGCAGGACGCCCTCGCCCGCTTGGATCGCACCTTGGAGGTCCTGGCCGAGGTGGCCACGGAGGACGCTCGGGATGCGCGCGTACCCGCCGATGGCCGCCTGACGATGCGTCGCCAGGCAGCCGGTTTCAGTCAGGCTGATTTGGCGGCGCGATTACGCGTGCCTTTGGGCGTCGTCTCGGCCCTGGAAATGGGCAAGGTTTCCCCGTCGCGGGTCTTTCTGACGGAGCTCGAGCTTGCCCTCGGCCAGACGCCACGCACACCGGCGCCGCCCGCCCCGGCTCCCGAGGTCGAGAGTCCGCCGGCGCCGCCCGCCCCGGCCGCCGAGGTTGTGAGTCCGCCGGCGCCGCCCGCCCCGGCCACCGAGGTCGTGAGTCCGCCGGCGCCGCCCGCCCCGGCTCCCGAGGTCGTGAGTCCGCCGGTGCCGGCCGCCCCGGCTCCCGAGATCACGCGCCCGCCGGCGCCGTCGGCCGCTCAGGCGCCGCTGGATCCTCGCACCCTGCGCAAGCAAAAGGGGGTATCCCAGCGGGAACTGGCCGATATGCTGGGCATCTCGACGGCGGCGCTGTCCTTTCACGAACGTGGCACCAAATCGCTGGCTCCTGACAAGGCCGAAGGCCTGACGCGGATCCTGCACTGCCTGGCCGATGTCTCCAGCGTGGATTTTCTGGGCGATCGCCTGGCCCGCCGCCTGGCCGAGCGGGGCTGGGACGCGGCGGTGCTGGCCGAGCGCTCCGGGGTGGCGCTGGACACCATTGCCGCCCTGCTAGCCAAAGGCTTCGACAACGCCGCCCGAGAGGACCTCCGCCGCATGGCGGCTGCCCTGGGGAGCCAGGACACCCCGTGGCATCAGACGGCGCACGGCTGGCAGGGCCCAACCCCCGAGCAGCTGGCCGAGCTGGGGGTGCCGCTGGCTTTGTTGACGCATTTCAGAGCGGGCACCATGATGCCGGCCCCCGATCTGCTGAGACGCCTTCAATCCTTAAGGTCAGGCGACGCCTGAACACGCGCTCTCCCCGCTGTCGTTGCCCCTGGCGCGGCCACGCGCGCGGGGGGCGTGAACGCCTGTTCGCTGCCGCAGGGCTGCCGGGTGGCTTCCCTCCACGGGCACTGTCAAGGGCGCGGGGTGTTCGTTCGCACCGGTGAAGGGAGAGCGTTCGTTGGGGGCGGCACCGGAGCGACGGCCGCCGTGGCGATCGCCTCGGCCTGGAGGACCAGCGGGAAGGCCGGGGTGTCGGATTCCCCCTCCTGCTGCAAGCGCAAGACGCCCAGGTCCACCTGGAATCCGCCTCCCTCTGCAGAGGGGGGGGCTGCCCCCTGAGGGGAGGGGGCGTGCGTCACGCGGCGCTTGTTGTCGAGCATCAACGGGACGATCACGGGCCGGTAACCACCGGCCGATACGGTGAGCGTGTACTCTCCCGGCAACATCCGGTCCAACGTGAAGACACCTTGGGCGTCGGAAAATTGGTTCTCCGTGACCGGCGGTTCGCACTGGGCCAGGGCGCCGTCGATCGGTTGGCCCCGCTCGTCGCGCACCTCGGCCGTGACCTTGCCGAAATAGGTGACCAGGCTGCCCAGACGGGTGCTGCCGACCTCGACGGGAGGGCCCTCATTCAAGCTCACGCCGCGCCGGGGCGGAAGGTGGTGGAAGGCCCGGAAAATCTGCAGCGAGTAGTCGGCGGGTGGCAGGTCGCTGATCTCGTAGCGCCCTTGCGGGTCGGTCACCACCGTGACCGGCTCGCTCTCCGTTTCCGCATCGAGCAGACGCAGGCGGGGTTGCGGGAAAATTGAGACGGAGGCCCCGACCAGCGGTTTGCCGTCGCTGCCGAGGGCCGTCCCTCGACAGCCGGCCAAAGCCGATGGGGCAGGGCTCAGGACGATGGGCTGGTCCAGCAAGATGGCCCCGCCCGGCTTGACCATCACCCCGCGGATGCGCTGCCGACGGTATCCCGGCTTCGACACCACCACCGTCCAGCTACCCTCCGGGACGTGGGCCAGCGCAAACCGCCCGGTCTCGCTCACCTTGGCGGCCACGATGCCTCCACCGCCCAGACATACGTCCGCGCCTTCAGAGCGATCGCCGGCACGGGGGTTGCCGAGGTCCACGCGGCCCTGAATCGTGCCCGTCTTTCGCGTGACCAGGTCGCGCACCTCCACCACGGGCGGTAGCTTGGCGGCCGGCACGGTGATCGGAAGGGGGGTGATGGCCTTGGTCACGCCGCCCCTGCCGTCCGGTACGGTCGCCTCCAGCGTGTAGGTCGCGCCGGTGGGCACCTTGGCGCTGTAGGTGCCGGTTGAACTGAGTTCGACCTGGCTGGTGTGGCTGGCGCTGCGGCAAACCAGCGTGCCACCACTGGCGGGTGTGGCACCTGGCTCCTTGCCGGCCGGCTGTCCTCCGGCGCTTGGCGCCTGCTCGACCAGGACCTGCCCCGTGAGCGTGCCGGTGCTGGCCAGAGGCACGGCGGGTGACGAGCCACGGTCGCCCAGGATGCCCCGCAGGGCCTCGCAGCCGGCGAGGGTCAGAAGGGCTGCGGTCAAGCCGCTGGCGAGCAAGGTGGGGCGCCCCATGGATTCTCCCAACCGCACACCGTCCTGGGCGGACGCGGCGGGACCATCGTACCCGATCTTGCCTCGGCCGTCTGGTGCGTTGCCGCGGTCGCTGCCGGCCTGGCCGACGCCGTGGTGTTCAGCTCTGCGCCCCGCTGGTCTCGCGATAGGCCGCGTGACAGCGCGTGATGTAGGCCTTCGCGTGGGCGGCGTCGAACCAGCCATCGACGGCTGGCAGCGAGTGGTCGAGCATCTTGTAGGTTTTGAAGAAATGCTCGATCTCGGCGAGCTTGTGCGGCGAGACGTCCGACAGGTCGCGGGCGCCCGCATAGCGCTTGTCGTGAACCGGGACGGCCAGAATTTTGAAGTCCTCGCCTGCGTCCTCCATCTTCATCATGCCGATCGGTCGCGCGAGCAGCAGGCAGCCGGTGAAAGTGGGCTCCTCCATCAGCACCAGAGCGTCAGCCGGATCGCCATCGCCCGCCAGCGTCTGCGGCATGAAACCGTAGTCGGCCGCATAAACCATCGAACTCGAAAGCACCCGATCAAGTTCGAAAACGCCCAGTGCGGCGTTGTACTCGTACTTGTTGCGGCTGCCCTTCGGAATCTCGACCACGACGTGGACCTCGTCGGGGGCGAGCGGGCCGAGTGGAAGGTGGTAATGATGGAGCAAGCCGGTTTCTCCTCGACACGGCCGCCAGCGGGCGGCGGGCACGCGATTGAACCGTGCCGGCTCGAAGCCGGTCAAGGGGCGGCCGATCGGGTGCCTGGGTTAAATCAATCTTAGTCTTGTCGACAAGACTTGGAACCCGGATGCATGCGTCCAAGGCGACAATCCGTCATCACGTCATGTGCCCACCCGCTCCGTGTCCGGATCGGCTTCCCTGCAGGACATTGCCCGCCCATGAAAGTCGCCATTTCATCCATCCTGGCACCGGTCCGGAGGCTGTTGCGCCGCGCCGACCAGCCCCGGCGTCTGGCCGGGATGGCGCAAGACCAGTGGCTTCGAACCGCGCGGGGAGCCGTCGAGGTACGCCCACTGGGCAGTCTGGCGGAGTATCGCCGCCTGCTGGCCCGGCAGGCGGCTGGCGACGCGATCGATATGAATCGGGTGGTTCGGCCTGGCATCGTGGGCTATGCCGCCTCGGCGCGTCAGCCTTGGGGGGTGGTGCAGGGGGCTGGCCGCTACGAGAAGCTGCCAGGCAATGGCTACTTCGACGCTTTCATCGACGCGGCGGCTCCGCTGCCCCCTGGGGCCATCGTCGTCGCGCAGGGGGTTCCGGGCGAACTGGTGGCCGCGGCCAACACGCTGTCGAGTCGCGGAGCCAGTGGGGCCAACCCCGAACTGGTGGAAATCTTGACCGAGGGACGGGTGTTCCGGCGGGCCCTGTTTCCGGCCCGGGGCGTCAGCGCCTCGACCTCCCAGGTGCTCCACGAGCTCGGGCGGCTGGAGGCCAGTTTGTCGCAAACCCTGGGCAAGGCTGGATTGCAGCGTCGACTCGGCAGCCGCTACGCCGACCTGGCGCCGGTCGAACGTCTGGCTCGCCTGAAGCAGCTGGCTGGATGAGACGCGCAGTCTGGATGGCGCTGGCGAGTGGCGCCGGGGTCCTGGCGATCGCCGCCTGTGGCGTGGGGCCGCGCGGCCCCGTGACTGGGAACGGCGGCGCCTTGCACGCCGTAGGACGCCGTAGCGTCCAGGTCTGGCCTGACGTTCCGGCGCCCGCGGACAATCCGCTCACGCAGGCTAAGGTCGAACTGGGTTTTCGCCTGTGGTTCGAGCCGAGGCTATCCGGTAACGACCGCATGAGCTGCGCGACGTGTCATCACCACACCACCGGCTATTCCAATGGCGAGCGTCACGCCGCGGGCATTCGGGGGCAGCGAGGGAACCGCAACGTTCCGACCATTCTGGCTGCGGCCGGCAGTCAGGAACAGTTCTGGGACGGGCGAGCAGACAGCCTCGAAGCCCAGGCCCTCGGGCCGATCGAGAACCCGATCGAGATGGACGCGCGGCTACCCGACGTGCTGCGCAAGCTGTCGGAGCATCGCTATTATCCGCAAAAGTTTCAGGAGGCCTTCGGCAGCGGGGTCACGGCCGAGGGGCTGGCCAAGGCGATCGCCTCCTTCGAACGGGCCCTTCGCACCAAACCTTCGGCCTATGAGCGTTATCTGGCCGGGGACAGCGGGGCCCTGACACCGCAGCAGGTCCAGGGCCTGCGCCTGTTTCAGTCGGAACGGACGCGCTGTCACACCTGCCACAGCGGACCGGACCTGACAGACCGACGCTATCACAACACCGGGATTCCCCTCGACCCGCAGGCTCCCGATCTCGGGCGCTATCTGGTCACGGGCCGGCCGGTCGATCAGGCAGCCTTCAAGACGCCCACCCTGCGAAACGTGGCTCGCTCGGCGCCCTACATGCACGATGGCTCGCTGCCCACCCTGGCCGCGGTGGTGGAGCATTACGACCGTGGCGGCAGCGCGCACCCTCAACGCGATCCGTTGCTGGCGCCGCTGGGGCTCTCGCCCGAGGAGAAGGCCGCGCTGGTGAGTTTCCTGGAGGCCTTCAGCGCGGAGGACAACCTGCGCGACCTGAGCCGGCTGCCGGGGATTCGGAATCCGCGGGATCCGCGCGATCGCCCCGTGCTCCCGGCCGATCTGAACTGACGACATGAACCAGACGCCACGCTGTCCAGATTGCCAGCACGAACGCGGGTGGCTGACGCCGAGCCTGCACGGCTATAGTTTTCAGTGTGCCGCCTGCTACGCCCGCAGTGACGTGCGCGTCTTCTGCCCCCGTGCCGGGCACCGACCGCGGGTCGTGCGCGAGGGCATTCGCTACTATCTGGTCTGCGAAGCCTGTGCGCGGCGGGAGCTGATCTACCAGGATTCTTGATCGATGGGGCCCCTCGCTCCGATCGCGCAAGCGTTCGGAGCGAGGGACCGGCTCAAGTTACTGCAGGCTGGCGCGACCCTTGGCGCCGGGGCGATCGTCGCCCGCGTACTGGTCGATGCGGTTGATCGGGCCGCGTCGAGCCGGGCTGCGGGCCGGCGTCGGCTTGCTCGGGACGGCGGGCTCGGGCGCAGCGGGGGCAGGCTTGGGCTTGCCGGTGACTGGCTGGTCAGCCCCCGGAGCGGCCTGGGGCCGCCGCGGGCGGGAGGGGACATCCAGATCGATCGACCAGTCGGTGCGGGGCGCTTGGGGGGGGAGCGGCGCATCTGGCGACCGGGGGGGGCGGGCAGGGGAGGGATCCGGCGAGCCCTTGAACAGGCTGACCAGGCCGACCACCAACCCGAGGGCCGCGGCGATCGGGCTCACACCGGGCGGCACCGCACCAGGAATGCCCCACGGACCCGGGACAGGGGGGTAGCCGGGATAAGGGCCGGGGTAGCCGACCGGGGGGCGGCCCGGGTAGGGCGCGGGGTAGGCGATCGGGGGGCGCGAAGGATAGGGTTGCGGCAGCCCCACCGGCGGGGCCACCGGTCCGGGAACCGGATAGACCGGAGCCGGGTAAACCGGCGCCGGGTTGACGGGCGGGTAGACGTCACGCGGGGGGCGCTGCCACGGCCAGGTGAAGCGAGGCGTCACGGGCTGCGGTTGGACCGGCGGCAGGGCCGGCGAGGGCAGCTGGGGGGTGGGAACGGCCGGCGGCATGAACACCGGTGGGGGCGTCACCCGCGGAACGACCGGGGCCACGGGGGCGGGCGCCACAGGCGGCGGTGGAGCGATGGGAGCGGGCGGCACGGGCAACGTGGGGGCCACCGGCGCCGGCATGGTGGGGGGCACGTAGACCGGCGGCGGGGTGACGCGCGGCGGGAAGGCTGGCGCCGTGCCAGGGTTCCCAATGTACACATCGCCCGGCATGGACGGCGCGGGCGCGGGCTTGTTGCCCGGCTTGCCCAGGTTGCGGAAGAACTCCGAGAGCCGATCGAGCAGCGAGGGCCGCGGCGCTTGCGGATACGCCGGGTACACGTTGGGCTGCTGGTAAATGGGGTAGGTCATCTCGTCCGGGCCTCTCTCGCATGGAAGGATGCGATCCTTATCGCGTCCCGACCCCCGAAACTTCCGGCCAGATGACCCCGATGTGGTTAAAATTGCTTGAATGCGACTTTAATTTTCGCCATTCTCGCGTGGTGGCTCGGGCGGCAGCCCCCAGGTCAGGGGCGGGTGGTGCATCCCCATGCGGCGCAAGAGGCCCCTTCCCGGCGGCTGGCTGTGGCGCCGGATGTGCATCGTGTGCGCGGCGATCGCGGCGATGAGGGCGAAGGCGCCCACCACGTGAAGGCCGATCGCGCCATCGCGAGCCCAACCCACCGTGACGGCTTTTCTCGCGGCTTCGACGTGAGGGGCGTGGCTGACCTCGCCCAGGTGAAGGTAAGGGGCCAGCCCGTCGAGGTAGAACAGGCCGAAGAAAGGGGTGTAGTAGCCACCGAAGTGCTCGACCACGAGGCCGCTGAAACCCAGCCCGATCAAGCAGGCGTAAAGAGCCCATTCCAGCCGGCGGGAGGCCCGGCGATCCCAGGTCGCCAGCGCGGGGGGATCATCGGGACGAATTGAAGTGGCCCGCCAGCCAAGCCGCAGCAGGACCAGCAGGAGCAAACCAAGTCCCACGGCCTTGTGGGCGTTCAAGATTTCCCAGGTGGTGGCGGTGCCCGCCTCGTGCCAGACCCGAAATGCCAGGATGCTCCCGAGCTGGAAGGCCACGCCGGCAGCCACGCTCAGGTGCAACGCGCGGGCGATCCCGCCCCAGGCAGATCGGGTATTGCGCCAGCTCGATGGTGGCGTGGTGGTCACGTCGCTGGATTCGCTGGGGCTGGAGGCGAGCGTCATTGGAACGACACGCGCCAGTTTCCGCTGGCCCGTTCAACGGCCAGGAAGTACCAGCCGCTATTAAAGACCATGTAGGGGAAGGTCAGGTCGAGCGGCCCGGTCGCACTGTACACGTTGTCTCCCACGGCCCCGTCCGCCGTATAGAGCGAGAGCTGGAAGGCGCCTCCTGGTGCGCTGCCCGTTTCGTGGCGCACCTGGAAGGCGTGAATCCCGGCGGCCAGATAGACCGGTCCGAACACCTTGAGGGTGCCGGCAGAACCGCTGAAGGTCGTTTCCCCGGCGACGGGGGCATCCGCCACGCCCGGCGCGCTCCCGCTCGATTCGTCTCGGCCAGACTCCCCCGTCGAGGGAACCTCTCCCATGCCGTCGGAGGCGGGGGGCGCGTCGTCGGATGGTTCGAACGCCGCCTCATCGTGGTCGGCCACCAGATGGCTCGGGACGGCGGGCCGGGGTGTCCGGGCCTCGGGCGCCGCGGCCTTCGCGAGCGCCTGCTTGTCCTTGACGATGGTCAGTTCCGCCAGTCCCTTGATGCGTGGGTTCTGCGCGTATCCGGCCACGATCGTGACACGGCCTTCACGCAGGGCCGTCACCTTACCCGTGCTGCGGTTGACGGTGGCGATCGTGTCGTCGCTGGAAGACCAGAGCACGTTGCCATTGATCTGCCCATCGGCGAAGCGCACTTCCGGGGTCAGGCTGACGCTCTCCCCCGGCTCCATCACGGGCTTGCTGGGGGACACCAGCACTTTCAGGGCTTCGTTTTCCTCGCGGGCCACCGGGGCGGGTCGGGTGGCCTGGGGCGTGACAGGCTGCCCCCAGACCGCTGAGTCTTCGCTGGGCGCCGGAGGGGGCGGTTCGGGCGTGATCACGCCCAGAATACAGCCTTGCAGACTAGCCAGCAGGCCGATGGCCAAGACCCGACGAAGCAACATCGCGCGATTCCTTTGCACAGCGGGCACAGCGCCCCCCCACAGGAGCATCATACCAGCGTGCCCGGCGGGCCGGGGCGATCGGCTGAGATGCGCCACCGGCCTCTCCACCGAGGGGCCCGGCGTTGGGCCTCACGGGGCCTGGCGGATCGTCTCGCTGCTGGTTCGGTTCACGACGCTTCCGGCCTGAATGATCAGGCCAAGACTCGCGCAGGGAGCATATTCGTCCGGGATTGGCGTGACGGCAGGGGGGGCTGGCTTGAGCGCAAGCCAGCTTTCGTCGGGAGGGCCCGGAGGCGGCGCGCTGGCTCGGAACGGCGGGGACCAGCCCGAGGTGGCCAGCCCGAACTGCACCAGTTGCGCCACCAGCGGCACGGCGGCCAGCGTGGCGGGCACCCGAAACCAGACGTCACCGCCCCGCCCGGACCGTTCGACCCATTCGGGGATCACTTCAATCGCCTGCGCCGAGCTTCCCTCGGGGCGGATGCGCACGTGAAATTCATCCGTCCTCGCCGAGAGGCCCGAACCCACCTTCAGGGTACAGGGGCCGCCGAGCACGACCGGGCCCTGCGCGATCGGGGTGGTCACCTGGTCGAAGGCATCCATCTGCAAGGCCAGGCTGATCGCCGACGGACCGTTCTCGTCCACCGCCAGCTCGCGTGAACTGCGCCGTTCGAGCCGGATGCCGCCCGGCGTCTCACCGCTGGCATTGAGGCGCACATAGGTCAGGCCGACGGTCTGGGTGACCCGGAAGGCAAAGTGTCCCGTGCGGGTGCTGATGATGCCGCCGCCGGCGGCCAATCCCGAGGTCTGGACCAGGGATTCGCTGCATGTCGTGCGGGCGAACGCGCCACTGGTGGTGCTGGCCTGCACCCGCGCCCCCGCCACGGCGGTGCCCCGTGGATCACTGACCACCCCCACCACGAGGGTTTCCTGTGGCGCTGGCGCTGCTCCGGCCTGGGCCAGTCGGCGCGGCGTCGGCGCCACGGGCGCGAGCCCCACGTGGACGCCCTCCAAGGCTTGCCCGCTGGGAACGTGGAGCTCCAAGTCTGCGGGCGCATAGCCCGGCAGGGTCACGCTCAGGCGGTGGGCACCGGGTGAGAGACCCTCCAGCCGATAGTGACCGCGGGCATCAGTGAGGCCCTCCCCACTCGCCCCCTGCACCCTCACGTGAGCGCCTGAGAGCGGAACGAAACGGTCCGTGAGTGGATCGAATCCGTGAACCTCACCCGTGATCGGTTGCCCGCCATCCGGGCGGGGCACCACCCCGGGCTCCGCCAGACAGGCCGGCAGCGTCGGAAGCAGGCCACCGAGCAGCCAGGTGAGGGCTGTTCGAGCCACCGCCGGGCAGCTGCTCAAGGCCCCACCTCGATTGCCTCGCTGGCCGCGTAGCTGTAAGTGCCCGGCAGGATCACCGTCGCGGTGCTGCGTGCCTCGCCGGCAAACTCCCGGTCTTGCAGCTGAATCGGCAGGGTGGCCACCACGATCTGGTCGTCGCCGGCCACGTCGAAGGACACCGACGAGAGGGCGTTCACGCTGATCAGGCCCGTGGCGTCGTCATCGGGGCCGATATAAGCCTCGGCGACCGCCTGGTAGCGCTGGAAGCGTTTCAGGTCCCCGAAGATCAAAGGGTCGGTGAAAGTGGCTGGGTTGATCAGGCGGCTGGTGGCCACCGCCGACGTGGCGCCCGTGGCCACGCGTGACAAGGTGATGACGAGGTGGTTGACGTCCGCCGGCGTGTAGGGGTTGACCACGGCCTGGAGTCGCCGGGGGGACTGCTGAGAGGCGATCGCCGGGTTCAGCATCGCCGTGGTGGTGGCCACCTGCGCCCCCGATGTCTGGGACCGCCGCAGGCTGGGTTGGGACTTGGCCACCGGGGAAGCCTGGTTGACGCACCCCAGGGTGGCGGAGACCCCCAAGAGGGCCCCGACCGACCACGCAGTCAGGCGAGGGAGCGCGGGGGCAGGCATAAAATCGTCGAGAGGACGCCAAAAGCGCATTCGCATCACACATCCCCCCCTTGGTCATACCCAGGGGGGTGATGCCCCTCACGCGGCGCGCCACGTCTGCTGTCGCCACAAGGCCCCCCGCGCGAGGGGCACAGGGTGTTGGAGCGAGGGTTTCCAGCCGACCCCGAGCATCACGGGTGGCTCGGGGGAGCCCCGTCCGGGGTGGTGAAGGCCCAGGGATGTCGTGGACGATTCCAGCGGCCTGACGGCAAACCCCCGGTGATTCGGGCTGGTGCACCTAGCTCGCTGGCGTCTGGAGCTTGGATTCCACCAGGTCGAGCAGGTCCTGAACCGTGCGCACGGGTTCGAATTCTTCATGCATCAGCACGATGTCCAACTCTTCCTGCAGTGAAATGACCAGCTCGATCAGAATGAAGGATTCCGTCACCAGCTCTTTCAGGGGCACGTCTGGTTGAATTTTCGCCGGGTCCACCTGCAGCAAGCGCGCCAGGGTGCCTTTGAGATCGTGGGTCATTTCCAGCTCCTCCGGATGGTCAGTGGGACAGGCGCAAGGACAAGCCCTCGACGCGTTCCTCGTGTTCCTTGGCCGTGGCGGCATAGACCGCCAGATCCGCCGCGCTGAAGCGTTCCAGCGTTTGCTGGATGCGGGCCGCCCCGAATTTGGGCTCCAGCTCGATCAGGGCCTTGCCGATCCACTCGAGGTGCCACTTTTCTTCCTCGATGATTTTGCCGAGCGTCTCCCGTATGACGGGGTTCAGGTCCGGCGCGCTCAGATGCTTGACGTACTGACGGACCACGCGCCGCTCGAAGACCTGGGTCAGCGCGAGTACCTCCATCAGGTTGACGGGCATGCCGGCCGCGTTGATGTACTGGTCCTGGTAGGAGTTCGGCAACCGCATGGGCGTGGCGCCCAGTCGGTCCAAACAGTCGGTCCAGTAGCGGGCATGCTGCGCCTCGTCGGCGAAATGTCGGGTCATGTCCATCTGGACCGGTCCGGAGGGCAGCGTGCGCGCCAGGCGCCCGAAGAACAAGGACCCGCTGATCTCCGACATCCGATAGAAGCTCAGCAACCAGCGTTCGTTTTCCGTGAGGTTCATCCGCTCACCTCCTGGGGTTGTGCCTTGCCAAAGCGGGTCGCCAGGCCGTGACGGACGACGCCTCGGGCGACGGCGAGCCCATCCATCCGGGTGTAGTCAGCCCAATCCGCCTGCAATCGCCGGGTGTCAAAATCCTTGGTGATGAACAGTTGAGGCGCGAACGGCGTCAGCGTGGCCAGGGCCTGGGCAATCACGCTGCTCTGGAAGCCAGCCATCCCGCTGGCCAAGGCTTGAAAGGCGTCCAGGTCGGTGTAGAGCGGGCGAAGGACCCGCCGGCGCGCAAAGCCGGGGTCTTGTGAGAAGGCGTCGAAGGCCAGATCCAGCAACGCTTCCAAGCTCGGGTTGCAGTCCTGGGGATGGGCCAGATGATAGACCTGCCCACTCGCCTGCCGAGCGAGCAGGGCCGCGATGGCCCTGGCCACGAACTCCCGCGTGACCAGATAGAGCGGGGTCTCGGGCACGCCGGGAATCACGGAGATCAGCCCGTAATAAAGCAAGCGCAGCGTGTTGTGGACGGCGTTGACCTGGCTGTAGGCCCCACTGTCGTCATCCGCCATGACCGTGGCGATGCGCAAGATGCGCCAGGGCAGGTCGCGTTCGTTTGCCAGGAGGGCCTCCGATTCCCACTTGGAACGCTCGTAGTGGTTCGCGAAGCCAGGCGCCTCCGGCAGCAGGGCCTCGGCGATCGGGCCGGCCGCCAGGCCGGTCGCATAGAGCGAACTGACCAGCGAGAAGGCCTCGATGCGAGGGCAGGAGCGGGCGAAGGCGATCGCCTTGCGGGCACCGGCCACGTTCACGGCGTCGGCATCCGCGGCCTCGACGTTGAAGCGAATGATCGACGCCGTGTGCAGGACCTGGCTGACCTCGTCGCGGTCGACCTCGGCGAACGGCCGTTCGTCTCGCATCGTGCCGGCCGCAAAGCGGACGAGCCCACCATGACCATCGAAAAGTGGCTCGATGCGCGCCTGTTTGGCCGCCGCCTCGTCGCGGGTTTCGGCGTGCAGGAAGAGCAGCACCGGGCGTTCTTCCGCCACGAGTCGCTGCGCCACGGCCAGGCCGATGTGGCCTCCCGCGCCGGTGATGAGTGTGCGATTCAAAGGCTGGCCTCCCCGCCGAGCGGTTGGTCTTCCTCCAACCAGGCCGACACGCGCGCCCGGGCGTCTGTCAGGCCGTGGGTTTCAATCAGCGCAAACAGCCAGCGCTCCATGCCGAAGGCCGCGCAGCCCGTGTGAACCGGTTCCCCGTCGCGGGAGATGTCGAAAGCCTCCCCGAAGGTGCTGCGATGGTAGTTCAGCGAGCCGATCGCCAGATCGCCTGCAAACACCAGTTCCTCCTTGACCGGGTCGACGACCTGCATCAGGTACTTGCCGTTGCGACCAGGGTTGAAGAAGGGGTCCGTGGCGTGAGCGAACTCGGCCTTCAGCCCAAGTTTTTCCGCCAGGGTGCTCATCACGCCTTTGTGGTCGGCCAGGAAGGCCTTGACCTCGTCCGGGGTTCCGAGGCAAACGATCTCGCGCATCGAGAAGGCCCACTGGCGTCGCAGCGGCTGGTAATAGGCTTCGCGCCGGAAACAGCGGGCACAGAGCGTCACGTGGACCGGCCCGGTCAGGCGCTGGCCGATGCGGTCCAGGTAGACGTGGTAACAGGCCGCGGGCGTCAGGACGTCGGCCGTGGGCGCCAGTCGCCCCAACTGGAGCGCGCCCCGATCTTCATCCCACGGCGCTTTGGCGAAGTCTGCCAGATTGTCCGGCGTGTCTTCGTGGACGCAGGCAAAGGTGGCCAGGTGGGGGAAGGACGCGAAGTAATCGATCCGTTGCAGCGCTGCGGCCGGAAAGAGCGGCGGTACCTCCACCTCACTGGCCGACACGCGGGACGCCAGCACGCGGAAGCCCAGGTCGAGATCGCGATACAGGCCGAGCAGGTCGCCGCTCAGGGCGGCCTGGCCATTGCCGCGCCAGGTCAGGCCGGGAATGTCCGCCGCCGTGGTCATACCTTGACGCCCGCAAAGAAGGTGCGCCAGATGGCGTCGATCGAGGAGAAGGCGCCCTTCTTGATGCGGGTCATGTCGAGCGACGAGCCCAAGTTGTCCTCGATGAACAGGGCCAGGTCCATGACCTGGATCGAGGTGAGCAAGCGCTGTTCGATCAGCGGCGTGTCGTCCTGGATGGCCGCCGGGTCGACGCTCGGGTTTTTCTGCGCCAACCAATCGCGCAGGGTCGCCTTGAAGTGCGCCTCGGTCACCACGTTGGAACCTCCTCGAAAACGCCGATGTCGGTCAAGAACTTGATCGGTTTGGCTGACAACTCCCCGCGACGCTGACGCGCGGTGTCACTCTCAAAACTGGCCGTGAACAGGCCGTAAGCATCCGGCAAGCCCGCATCGCGGTAAACGGCCGGATTGTGGTACTCGCGCCAGACGCTGGTCAGATAGGTGAGCAGGTAGCTCCGGATGCCCTCTCGCACGGCGCCGTCCCATTCGCCGGCGTGGCGCTGCCAGGCGTCCCGCAGCATCTGTCGGCCAAAGGCCAGATGGCGACTTTCATCATGATGGTGCATTTTGTGGATGCCCCGCACCAGGGGGTGCAGGCGCTCATCCGCGGCCATGCGCACGTTGTAGGCGTCAGCCGTCTCCTCGAACAGCATCACCTTGGTCCAGAACAGAAAGTCTTCCTCGCCGTCGGCGTACTCGCGTTCGAAGACGAGCTTCTTGTCGGGATAGGTCTTGCCGACGTACTTCAGGCAAAAGGCCCCGAACGTGCGCATGTGACGGCTTTCCTCTTCCAGGAAGTGGTGAATGTAGCTCGTCACGGCGTGGGTCTGAGGCCGGTAGCACTGCCTGGCCAGGCCCTCAATCAGGCTCTTTTCACCATTGATGTTGAGGCTGAAGAAGTTGGCCGCTTCCAGCAGGGCCAGGCGTTTCAGCTGACTCTCCGAGAGCGTGTCGAGCACCGGCTGGCCGGCCAGCGACAGCATTTCGGGCGAGAAGGCCCAGGCATCCTCCGGGAACTGGTCGGGCCATTCCAACCCCCAGGTGGGGAGGGGGTAGTCACGTTCGGACGTCGCGTTGAGCTTTTCCACCAGCGTTTCAAGGCTGAGCACGGGTCACCTCTTTTCCAGGATGGTGCCCTGCCAATTCAGGCCGAAACCGGCCATCAGCAGGAGCAACCGCTGTCCCGATTGTATCCTTCCCGAATTTTCAAGTTTCAACAGGTTCACCACGTTGTCACTGCTGATGATGTGAGCCACCTCGCCGATGCTGTCGAAGTAGACCCGTTCCAGCGGGATGCGTAGCAGGCGCGAGAGCACCTCCCAGGTTTTGACGTGGGTGTTCTGCGGGACCACCCAGTCCAGGTCGTCCGCCCTCATGTCGGCCTTGCGGAGCAGTTCGGTCACCAGGCGATGCGTGTAGCCGAAATAGCTGCCCACCGTCTCGTCATCGGTGGCCTGAGCCAGCGCGCCGTTGGTCAATGCGTGGGTCGCGACGAGGCGGTACCCACGCGGTTCCCTGCCAACCCAGCAGGCCGCGGCCCCGTCGCTGATCAGATTGTAGGCTTGCTCGTAGATCGCCCCCGCGGGGAACCGGTCTGCGGACACGCACAGCACGCCCTCCATCTCGGGTTCCGCGAGCAGCAGGGCCCGGGCCATCCGCAGCGACCCCAGCATGGAGGTGCAGGCCTGCTGATTCAGCCCGATGACCGCGGCGTCCGGCAGGTCCAGATCGGCCTGCAGGTGGCTGGCCGGATAGTCCATCAGGTGTTTGACGTCTCGCGTGGTCCGAAACTCAGCTTCACTGCCGCGGTTGCCGTTGCACGTCAGACAGGTGGCATACAGGATCGCCCCCGTGCGGGCGAGGTCGATGCCGGGCTGCTCGCCCAGGGCCTGGGCCGCCCGCAAGCCCAGCATGTAGGCGTCGGTGCCGTCTGCGGCCACGTGGTGCTGGTGGAAGCCTGCCTCCCGGAGGGTCGTCAGGTCCGAGATCGTCCGGCCCGCCTGGACCGTGTCCGCCAGAGAAATGGCCTGGTCGCCCAGGGCGTAGGCCAGGCCGTGAACGTAAACTTCGCTCACGCCGCACCGCCCCCGGGGCGGGGAAAGAAGCGCCCGGTGCGCGCCAGGTAGGCCTGGTATTCCGCACCGAATTCAGAGGCCGCCAGGCGCCCTTCCTCCCGTTTGGCCGTCACGTGCAGGGCCACGAATTGATAACCCAGCAGGGCCGCCGTCACCAGCCCTGGCATCACGCACAGGCCGGCCGTGAACGCCATCAGGAATGAGGTGTAGAAGGGGTGGCGGATGTGCTTGTAGGCCCCGTAGGTCACGATCGAGCGGGGCGCGTCGTTGTCCTGATGCCAGAGAGCCAGCGGCACGCGGTGGGTGCCGAGGGCCAGCGTGATCAGGGCGATCGAACTGGTCGCCAGCAGCACGGCCACCGCATCCGCCAGCTGGTTCCAGGGCGCGGGCAGCGGCAGCGGCTGCCAGGCCGCTGCGACGAGGTCGAACTGAAGCGCCAGCGCATAGGCCGGTACCAGGAAGAAGGGCAAGCCCGTCAGCCACCAGCGCAGGTTGTACTGGCCATCTCGGCGGAAAAAGCCGAGTGGCAGATAGCCAATCCAGGCAAAGTTGACGCATATCAGGACCAGCAGGGGCAAGGTCAGTTTCACGTTGGGGGTCTCCAGACAATGAGGGGCCGTGAGGGGGAAGGCGGTCGGGCCGGGTGCGGGAGGCGCCGCCGCTAATGAGGCAGGGGTTCTGCGGGCCGAGGTAGGCGTCCCGCCACATAGGCATCGCGGGTGGCGAAGCGTGACAGCTTGCCCGTCGCCGTGCGCTCGATCGCACCCGGCGGCACCAGCACCACGTCGTGCGGCGTCACGTCCTCCTGGCGCAGGGCCAGGCGAATCCCTTCCAGAAGCGCCGTTCGGCCGGCGTCATCCAGGTCGGGGTCCACTTCTCCCACGATCACGAGCCGCTCGCCACGCTGGGCTTCCACCGCGAAGGCGACCGCCGTCTGGAGGGTTGGACGCAGGCATTCGAGGGCCTGTTCGAGATCCCCGGGGTAGAGGTTGCGGCCATTGAGGATGATCAGTTCTTTGATGCGGCCGGTCAGCACCAGGTCTCCCTCCACCAGCACGCCCGTGTCACCGGTGCGGAGCCAGCCGTCACTCCCTTCGAGCCGATGCCCGAAGGGATGGCTGGCGGTGGCGGGCTTCCAGTACCCCTCCGCGATCGAATCGCCGCGCAGCCAGACTTCTCCCACCTGGCCGGCGGCCAGGCGCGTGCCCGTCTCGGGATGCACGATCGCCAGTTGCAGGTTTCCCCAGGTGCGCCCGAGCCCCATCAGCGCACGGGCACGGGGGTGGTCCGCGGGCACCGCGAGGGCCCGCCCGGCCCCCAGTTCCTCCGCGTCGAAGTGATGGGTGCGCGCGCCTGACATCTTGGCGCCGCCGGTGACGAGTACGGTGGCTTCGGCCATGCCGTAACACGGATAAAACGCGCGCGGATCGAACCCGTGCGGGGCGAAACGTTTGGCGAAACGGGCCAAGGTGCTGGCCCGCACCGGCTCCGAGCCGGAAAAGGCGCCCACCCAGCGAGATAGATCGAGCCCCTCGGCCTCGGCCGCACTGGTGCGGATGGTCGCCAGGTCAAAGGCGAAGTTGGGGCCGCCGCTGAAGGTGGCACCCACCCTTGAGATGGCCTGCAGCCAGCGTCCCGGTCGCTCCAGAAATTCCAGGGGGCTCATCAGGTGGACCGGGAAGCCGATCCAGAGCGGCAACAGCAAGACCCCCACCAGGCCCATGTTGTGATAGTGCGGCAGCCAGGTGACACACACGTCATCGGCGCCGAACTGTGAGGCCTCGGCCAGTTGTTGCAAGTTGGCCAGCAAGTTGGCGTGGCTGACGCGCACGCCTCGCGGGGCCGAGGTTGAGCCGCTGGTGAACTGCACCACGGCCAGTTCGGCCGGTCGACGATTGGTTTCCGCCCCGTGTTCCGGCAGGGTCTCCAGGCTGGCCACGGGCACCTGGAGGGCTTGCCCGAGTGGCGCCAGCAGGGGCACGATCGGCGTGTCGGTCAGCAGCAGGCGGGGCTCGCTCTCGCGGATGATGGCCACCAGCCAGTCGCGCGTGCGGTCACTGGTGGGGGGGGAGGCGGTCACCACGATGCCGCCGGCCAGCCAGACGGCCAGCACGCTGGTCACGAAGCCCAGACCCGGTGCGTGAGCGAGCACCACCCGATCGCCCGGTGCGATCAGCCCCGCCAGACGCTGCGCGCCTTGTTGCGCGGCGTGATGCAGGGCCCCGCGCGTGAGTGACTGTGCCGGCACGGCCTGCGGATCCAACCGGGAGACCGCCAGCGCCTCCGGGGCGGCTTCCACGTGTTTGAGCCAACCATCCAGCAGGGTCACAGTCATGGGAGCGTCTCCTTCGCCAAGGAACCATTCGAGGGGGGCACGACCTTTCCGGGGAACCAGTTCCACTTACCCGAGATCAAAAGCAGGGGAACCGCCATCAGGGTGCGGATCAGACAGGCATCGACCAGCACGGCCGTGGCCAGCCCGAGTCCGAGCACCTTGACCACCAGGATGTCGGCGCCGATGAAGGCACCGAAGACGATCACCATGATCGCCGCGGCGTGGGTGATGACCGGGCCGGTGGCGGCCAGACCCTCCCGGATGGCCCGTGGCTGATCGCCGTGCAGCAGCAGGCGCTCGCGCACCCGGCTGAGCATGAACACCTCGTAGTCCATCGAGAGTCCGAACATGATGCAGAACAGCAGCAGCGGCACGAAGGGTGGAACCCTGACCAGCGGCTCGCTGAGCCCGATCAGGGAGGCCCCCCAACCCCACTCGCAGACGGCCGTGACCACCCCGAAGCCAGCGGCCACCGAGAGCAGGTTCAGGGCGATCGCCTTGAGGGGGATCAGCAGGGAGCGGAAGGCGATCGCCAGCAACCCCCCGGTCAGCAGCGCCACCCCCCCCAGCACCGGCAACGTGGCGTCGTGCAGGCGCGCTTCCAGTTCATTCAGGTAGGTCGGTTGGCCGCCCACGCGGAGCCGAAAGGCCCCCTCCAGCCGCTTGTCTCGGAGTTTCGATGCATAGGCCTGGATGTCGATCGTCGAGACCCCATCGCGCAGCACCACCGTGAGAAGCATGCGCTGACCATCCCGGCTGACCAGCAGGCGCCGGGCATCGGGCAGGCGCTCCAGCGCACGCGGCCAATCGTGCCAGAGCATCAGCACAGCCGGAAAGCTCATGGCCGGCTTCAGGCTCAGCGGACTCAGCACGCGGAGGGTGTGCTCGTCGCGTTCCAGTTCCCGCACGAAGGCGTGCAGCGTTCGGAGGTGCTGTCGGGCCAGGACGGGCGTGCCATCGGTGGTTTCGATCAGGATCGGAATGTCGAAGACCTGATTGCCCACCCCCATGCGCGCCAGCGCCTGCAGTCCCTTGGCGCTTTCCATATCCTTGGGAAAGTCCGACATCCGGGGTGCGCCGGTCTGAAAGGTCAGGGCCGGGGCGGCCAGCAAGGCGATCAGCAGCAAACCCAGACTCAAGGCCTGCCAGGGCCGGGCCGTCAACCTCTCGGCGAGCCGCTCCCAGCGCGCTTCACCCTGCGCATCGTGTGGCGCCGTGTCGGGGCTGGCAGGCCACTCCACCCAATCTCCCAGCAGCACCAGCAGAGCGGGTAGCAGGGTCACCGCGCCGGCCATTGAAAAGACCACCACAGCGCTGCCGCCGAGCGACATGCTGCGCAACTCCAGCAAGGGCGCCAGGGCCAGTCCGAGCGTGCCGCACAGGACGGCGCCGCCCGACACCAGGATGGCGGGCGCGGTGAAGGCCACGGCGCGCGCCACCGCCTCGGGCCCGGGGGTGGTGGTGCGTTCGTGACGCCAGCGCGACACGGTCAGCAAGGCATAGTCGATCCCCACGGCCAGGCCCACCATGGTGACCAGGTTCTCCATCAGGTCGCTGAGCGGTGTGAAAAGGCTCACGGTGAAGGCCACCGCGAAGGTCAGCGTGATCGCGAGCCCAGCGCTCAAGAGTGGCAGGAGGGTCGCCCCCACGGACCGGAAAGCGAACCAGAGCGCGGCCATGGTCAGCGGCGTGGCCCACAGCTCGGCACGCTGCCCATCCGCCTTGCTGCGCTGGCCGATGTCCTCGTTCACGGCGCTGCCACCCGTCACAACCAGCAGGGCCTCCGGATCGCCTTGTTGCACGGTGGCCGCCAAGGGGGCGATCGCCGCCCGCAGGGCCCGCACCGCGTCCTGAGAGGTGCGCGCGTCGCCGGCCTTCAGGCCGATGATCCAGCTGCGATGGTGCCCTCCGGCCTCTCCCCCCAGCATATCGCCGCGGTGGAAGGGGCCCTCCACCGCCCCCACGATCGGCACTCGACGCAAGGCTGGGGCCACGCCGGCCACCACGGGCGCCAGTTCGGGGGCGTCCACGGGGCGGGTCCGGGTTTCGAGCACCACCACGAGGCGACCGGCCAGGGGCGTCTCGAAGTGTTCTCGCAGGGTGCGATCCAGCGCGGCGGCTTCACTCCGAGGAAGTTCCCCACTGCCTCCCACCAGGCGTTTGAGGCCGAAGGGAGCCAGGCAGGCCGCGCCGATGAACAGGGCCAGCCAGACCCATGCGATCAGGCGGGCCCGCTGGGCCACCCAGTTGCCGAATTGTCGAGACCATGGGGTGCTCTGCATGGGTATGCGTGTACCCACGCCGGCCTGCTTCCTCGCCGGCTGTTCTCATCATCAAGGCGTGACGCCCATCCGGCGGAGTTTCTCACCCATCAACAGGATGGCCGGGTAGGTGACGAACTCTTCCCAGAGGGCGTGCTCCGACAGGCCCTCCGCGAAGCGCACCACGTCCGCGTGGCCCTCGGCGATCGCCGCCTCGCGCAGATTGGACACCGCATCCGTCAGCCCGTTGTGCTCGCGCCGCAGGCGCGGCCAGGCTCCCTTCAATTCTTCCGCCAGCGCCAGGGCGCGACGCCCCTGGGGCAGGGGGCGCCCTAGCACGACCGCCTGTAGGTGCAGCAAGGGAAGCCAGGTCAGGCGCTCCTCCTCCAGAAAATGGGGTTCGAGGATTGCCCGTAACTCCAGCGCAGCCTGCCCGGTGCGCCCGCCGCGCTCACTGGCGTCCGCCAGTTGTTCGTGCAGGCGGCGGTGCCCCGCGATCAGGGCGTGGACGAAGCGCAGGGACGCGTCGTCGTTGCTCCCCGATTGCTCCGCCGGGGCCGCCAGCGCAGCTCCCGTGAACAGCCCGAGCCCGAACCAGATCACGCCCAGCCAGCGCCAACACGTGCTCACCCCACCGCCCCCTCTGCGCGCGCCCCCCTTTCGGGGGCATCGCCCTGCGTCGCCGTCCCTCCACGCAGGGAGCCCTGCCTTGGGGACATCGTATGGGCCCGGGCCGTGGTCACCAACGCGCGAGCGCCCGGCGTCACCTCGCGGCGCTCGGCCCCGTTTCGCTTTGGCTTGCGAAGAGGGAACCGTCGGCATCTGGCCGGGGAGCACGGCGCGCTGCGCCTCCAGGCTTATCTCAAGAACTTAAACTTTTTATATCCTTTGCTTAGTCAAATGGGGCGCAAATTTCCCGCACGCTTCCCCGATAACCAGTGCATCTCGCGTCGGTCCCACCTGTTCCCGGGAGTTGTCCAGCCATGTCGCAACCGATCGTGTCCTCTCCCCGCGTTTCACGCCCACAGGTGGGCGGTCGTGCTCCTGAAATGCCGCCTTCCCTGGCGCCCTCCCCCGCGGCCAGCTGGTCGCTAGACCTCTTCACGATGGCCAGCGCGACCCTGGACGACATGGAACGGCTCGCGCCGGGAGCCAAGCTGCCCACCACGCTGGAGCCCATCGGCGGGAGTCTTCAGGCGAAGCGGGGCGTCCTGGCGCACGGCGATCGCGGCGAGGACGTGGCCACCTTGCAGCGCCAGCTGGAAGCCCGCGGATTCTCCGTGGGGGGCGTGGACGGAACTTTCGGGCCGCTCACGGAAGCCGCTGTGCGCGCCTTCCAGCGCTCGCGCGGCCTGGCTGTGGACGGCGTGGTGGGAGAGCGCACCTGGGGGGCCCTGGGCGGCCCGGCGCCGAGCAGCGCTGGGCAGTCCGGTGGCGCCACGCCTTCGAGTTCGAGCGGGTCTTCCTCGCGCCTGTGGCGCTACCTGAATAACCGCTACAAGGGCGCACGTCATCAGTGCTTCCGCTACTCGTGGACGCTTACGGGCCTGGCGGGCGGCCGCCCGCTCGGTTCCGCCAGCGTGCTACATCACGGGCGTGGCTCCTCCACGTCATACCTGTCCACCCTGGAGGCCAGGGGACTGTTGCGTCCTGGGGACGTGATCTACGTCAACCGCAGCCCGGGTGCGGATCCCAGCTCAACCAACCTGGCCTATGGCCCACACTGGTTCGTCTATATGGGCAACAACCAGTACGCCGACCAGTACGGGGTGCGCAGCGCGGCCGGCATGGCAGCCTTCGTGCCCGGGCGTCGCATCGACGAGATTCATCGCACGATGCCTTGACCCTGTCTCCTCGCTACTGGACCATCCCGTTTCAGGGTATGCTCCAGGCACGGAGGTGACCGTCGATGACCCAGGAACTCGCCCAAAAAACCTGTGTGCCCTGCTCCGGCGGGGTGCCAGCACTGGATGTCGTGACTGCGACTCAGTTGTTGCGCCAGGTTCCAGCCTGGCGCATCGCCGAGGCTGAACCGGCTCGGCTGGCGCGCCGCTTTGTGTTTCCGGACTTCGTGGCCGCCATGGCCTTCGTCAACCGCGTGGCCGACCTCGCCGAGGCCGAGGGCCATCACCCCGACCTCACGATTCGCTACAATCAGGTCGACGTGGAGGTCTGGACGCACGCCATCCAGGGGCTGACGGAAAGCGACTTTATCCTGGCCGCCAAGATCGATACTTTGCCAGTCTGAACGCCGCGTTTCCTCGATCAGGCCAGGGGTGGAGCAGACCACCAGGCTGTCGGCCGGCAAGAGGGACAGGTCGTCCTCGGTTTCCTCGGCGATCGCCCGCAGAATGTGGCGACAAAAGCGCTCGGTGCGGTCGAAATGGGGGACCCCCACGATGCGGTAACGAAAGCCGGTGAGCAGGCTGACGAGCACGACATCTTGGAGGATGGCCGGCCTGCGTTCGGGCGCGTTGCCACGGGAACCTGTCGTGTCTTACCCACCTCAGCCGAAAGCGCTGCATCGACCCGCTGGTTGGCCTGAGACCGCTTCGCCAGGGAGTGGCTGGCCTCAAAAGGAGCGCCGGCGCCCGTGAGGGTCGCCGGCGCCAAGCCCTTTGCCTTCAACAGGAAAGGACTGACGGGGCCGAGCTTTACCTTCCTGTTCAGGATGGAAAACGCGTTTCACCCGTCGATTTGCATCATAAGGACGCCGCAGGTTCCTGCCAATGGGCAAGCAGGTGTCGGGCGTTGCGGTCGGCCAGCGCCGCAATGGTGATCTGCGGATTGACCCCGAGTGAGGTCGGGAATAGGCTACCGTCCGCAATCCAGAGGTTCTCCATCCCGTGGACCCGACCAAACCCGTCCGTCACGCTGGAGGCCGGGTCACGGCCCATCGCGGCGGTGCCCATCTGGTGGGCGGAGAACAGGGCCAGGCGATTGGGGGAGAGGTCCAGCGAGGCGATCACCCGCTCCGCCTCTTCGGGCGAGCGGATCGGCCCGCAGGCGGCGTGCGGAATCAGCACCTCCCGCGCCCCGGCCGCCAGGAAGATGTTCGCCAGCGCGAGGAGTCCTTTGCGCATTTTGGCCTGGTCTGCGGCATTCAGCGCGTAGCGGACCCTTGCCCCTTCGGGGCCGGTCGCCTGAACGTCTCCCCGACTGTCGTCGTGCAGCAGGACGATGCCGCCGGCCCAGTGGTCATACTGCGACATCGCCCGCTGGGCCTCCCGGCCCCCGCGAAGCATGGTGGAGGCGGCCAGGGCAGGGTAGGCGAAGACCGATTCGATCAGGATGCCTTCCGGCTCCAGGTCGGGCACATAGGCCCCGTAGTGGATGCCTTCGAAGCCTCGCACCGGGTGATCGAAGATGGCCAACACCGCCGAGGTGGGGTGAAGGGCGAGGTTCTTCCCCAGGCGGCCCGAGGCGTTAGCCAGGCCCGCCCGCTGCAGCAGGGCCGGGGTTCCGAGGGCACCGGCCGCCACGGCCACGTGCCGGGCGCGCACCCGCAGGCGCCTGCGGGTGCCGGTGCTGGGGTCCGTCAGTTCACCGAGCACGGCGCGGATGCGCGGCCCCTCCCGTTCGAAACCCGTGGCGCGGGCCTGCGCCAGCAAGGTGGCGCCGTGACGAATCGCGCGGGGCACGTAGGTGACCAGCATGCTCTGCTTGCGGTCATAGGCACAGCCCAGGATGCAGAATCCGCTGCCCAGGCAGGCCGTGCGGCTGTGCTCGAAGCGCTCGCCGCGCATTCCCAGGGCCGTGGCGCCCTTGATCAGCAAGCGGGCGTTTTCGTTGAGCTCCTCCGCCTGCATTTTTTGCACGTTGAGCACGAAGCGCACCTTGTCGAGACTGGGGCGCCAATCGGCCAAGTGCATCGCGGGCAAGCCCAGGCCCTCGCGCCAGCTCTCGAGCACGCGCCCGGGGGGATCGAAACAGATGGCCCAGTTGACGGTGGTGCCGCCCCCCACGCAACGCCCGTGGAGCAGCGTGATGCCGCCGTCGTCCGTGGTGCGGCCCCCGCCGCGTTCGAACAGGCGGGGCATCATGGTGGCCTCGTCCTGGGTGAAGTCCCGGCGGGTGTACAGCCCGCCCTGCTCGAGCAGCACCACGCGAGTGCCTGCCTCCGCCAGTTCACTGGCAAAAACGGCTCCTCCCGCTCCCGTGCCGATCACGCAGACGTCGGTTTCCAGGTCCTGGTCCCGCGGGTGGGAGACCGGCTCATACGGCAGCCAATCACGCACGGACGGCGCCCTCCGGTTGGCGTGGGTAGGGGCGGTCCCAATGCGGGTTGGGATTGGCCCCCAGCACTCGGCGGTGGTCCAGTCCCACGCCGACGTCCAGGCGGCCGTACCAGGGCCCCGGAAACTGAATGGCCGGCCAGCTGGCAGGGCTCATGTAGGTGAGGGTGCCGGTGAGGCGCACCAGCCCTGCCCAGGCTCTGGCAGACAACGCGAGGGGAGCGTCTCGCCAGCCCGCCAGATAGCGCTCTCGCTGGACCTGAGGCCAGCTGCTCAGCGAGCCGCTTCGCCCGGATAACCAGCTGAAGCGGTCGAGCGTGTCCACCAGCAAACGCACCTCGTCCTGCATGTCCGCTGGTGCATGAACCAGCAGGGTTTGCGCACGGTTCGCCACCCGGGCGACCCGGCTGCCGGGTAGGCCGTGGACCGCCGGCCAGAGGGCCTCGCTCAAGGCCTCCAGGAGGTCGCCCTGAGGACCGGTCAGCACCCGTCCCGGCGCGGGTGGCGGGGAACAGGCCGCCAGCGGATAGCCCAGCGAAAGCGTCGCGAGGCCGCCCAGAAAGGCTCTGCGCGACACGCCGCGCCGGCGATCGCCGGCCTCACCACGGACAGGGCGCATAGTCTTTCAGGAAGACCCCGAAAAAAGGCACCTCAGGTTTGCTGAGACCGAAGGCCACGGGGTGATAAATGCGCGCCATGCCGTCGACGATGTCGAGGGGCGGGAAAAACCCGCGCTCGCGCTGGCCTCGTTCGCGCTTGGGGGTGGGATTTTCATCCGTGACCCAACCGGTGTCGACGCTGGTCATGTAGATGCCATCGCGCGCGAAGTCTTCCCCCGACGTGCGGGTCATCATGTTGAGCGACGCCTTGGCCATATTCGTGTGCGGGTGGTAGATGGTTTTGTGGCGGCTGAACTGGCCCTCCATGGCCGAGACATTCACGATGAAGCGGCGGGCGTTCGGGGAGCGCTGCATCAGGGGCCGCAAGCGACCGTTCAACAGGAACGGCGCCACCGTGTTGACCAGTTGCACCTCGAGCATCTCAGGGGCACTGACCTCGTCCAGGCGCAACAGCCAGCTGTTGCGGTCGCGCTGATCGGCCCGCTCCTCGTGGTCGGCCAGCCGGTCCACCGGTAGCACGTCCAGTTGGGTGGGCACCAGTTCAGGCCCGCCGGGCAGCTCACTGGCTCCGGCGGCCAGCGCCTTGATGAGCGGTTGGGCGGTTTCCTGGCAGACCAGGCGACGCGCTTCCTCCGGCACACTCAGCGACGGTTGCAGCTCCTGTTCCGCCAGCTCGCGGTAAAAGCCCGGGGGGCGCCGGATGGTCTGCGCGGCGTTGTGGATCAGGATGTCGAGGTGGCTTTCCGTGGCGCTCAGATGGGCCGCGAAGGCCTCCACGGCGGGAATGTTACGCAGGTCGAGCCCGTATACCTGCAGGCGATGCAGCCATTCGGCCGCGTCCGGTTCCTCGCGCAGGCGCTTGGCAGCCGCGTAGGGAAAGCGGGTGGTCACGATCACGCGCGCGCCGTCCCGCAACAAGCGCAGCACCGTCTGGTGGCCGATCTTGACCCTTCCCCCGGTGACCAGGGCGGTATGACCGCGCAGGTCCGCCCGGACCTGTCGCATCTCGAAATTGAAAGCGGCACAACGCGGACAGAGCAGGTGATAGAAGAAATGCAGTTCCGTGTATTCCTGTTTGCAGATGTAACAGGTTTCAGGCTGGTGGAGTTGCCGCACGATGTGCTCCGGCGGCGGCAGGGCCAGCGCGGGAGATGGCAGGGCATCGCGCTGAATCTGCACCATGATGGTCTGGGCCTGCTGGTCCAGGTCCGCCTCACGTTCTTGCCGCTTCTCCGTTTGCTTGTCGTGGCGGCGGCTCTCGCGATACAGCTTCGCAATCAAGCCGCTCAACCGATGGGCACGAGGAAACACCACCCGGGCATCTGCAATTCGCTGCAGGGTCGCCAGACAGGCTTCCAGTTCGGCGGCACTGAGTCCCGGCACATCGGGCGAGGGCGCTGACTCAGCCACGGTTGGAGCTGAACCGTTGGTGAATGTCGACGAAGGTTTTCAAGGCGGCCTCGTTGATCAGATTCAGTTCTACCAGCACCTGCTCGAGCGGTTTCCCGGACTCCTGCGCTTTCTCCATCGCGAGGTTCATGGGCACCGGCCGGATCACGTTGTGTTCGAGCAAGAACAGCGCCAGTGGCTTGGGCTGGTCCTCCTTCACCGAGACCCGACGCGACAGGGTCATCACGAAGCGCAACTGGTCAGGCGTCACGTACCCCAGCTCCAGCGCTACCTGGCCGAGAGCCACGGTCTGCCCTGCTTCCCGGCGTTTGGTGTGCTCCTCCGTCAGGCGGCCGTATTCGGACTGGTCGATGAACTCGCCGTTCAGCAGGATCATGCCTTGCACCGACCCGGCCTGCACGCGCGTGCGGCGGTCCACCTTGGATTCTCCCTCCGCGGCAGGGGGGGCGGGGCGTCGCGCTCCCCGCGCGGTGGCCTCGGCGACGGGCGGGGGCGCCGCGGCGTCCGGAGGGTTCACGGCCACCGGGGAGGCCTGGCTGGGCGCGGCGACCGGGACGGCCATGGGAATGGGGGCCACTTCCTCGGTCGTCGCGACCGGGACGGCCACGGGAATGGGGGCCGCTTCCTCGGTCGTCGCGACCGGGACGGCCATGGGAATGGGGGCCGCTTCCTCGGTCGCCGCGACCGGGACGGCCATGGGAATGGGGGCCGCTTCCTCCATCGTCGCGACCGGGACGGCTTGCGTCATCGAAACGTCTCCGTTTGGCGACGGGTTCGGGGCGGCCACGGGCACCGGGGCGACCACCTCGGAAGCGGTGGCCGTCCCGAATGGGACATTCACGGAAGCACCGTCGGCGATCGCTTCCGCCCGTGGGGCTTCGGCGGGAACGAGGGTCTCCTGGGTGCTTTCGGCCACGCTTGGCTGGTGCGCGGCGGTCACTGCATTCAACTCGCTCACGGCCTCCACCGCTGGCGGGCTGCCGGCCGCTTCCGCCACGGGGGCGAGGGCGGGCTGGCCCGATGATGATGCTGGCGCCGCGCCCACGCGCCCGCACACCAGGCTCGGGGCTTGGGCGGCGCCGTGCGCGAGCGCCCAGAGAAGCTCACTCACGGAGATCGCCGCGGGCACGTCCGGCCACATCCACCAGCGTCCCTCTTCCAGTGCCACGGGGTTGGCCATCTGGGTCCGCTCCAGGAGAGGCAGGAAGGCGGCGGGGCAGGCCACCGCCACCCCACCAGCCAGTTCGAAACACCAGCGGCGCCCGGCCAGGGGCATCACGCGCAACGCACGCGCCCCCGCGAACCCTTCCGGCGCGGCCGGTCGGGATCCCCACAAGCTCAGCAAATGCTCCCGCTGGCTCAGCAGATAGGCGACCGCGTCTCGGGCCGGACCTTCCGGAAAGCTGCCCGGGTCAGGGGCCGGGATCAGCGGGATGCGGAGCGTTTTTCCTTGGGCCCAGAGAAGCACCTCAGCCGGGTGTTGCCCGGGCTTCAGCAGCCAGATCAACGGAAGGGTCGGGGTGGGGGGCGTGCCCATGGGGGCCATCTCCAGAAGGGCTCGGACAGTTCGGGATGCCAAGCACCCCACGCCCCCTCTTATACCTTGTTACAACCACTTTGTTTCCGGCTTGTTCCGCATCCGTGGAGAAAATCCTGTGCCCCATTTCGCCACGCGCCTGGGCCATTCGCTGCCACGAGGCTCCGGGGGTCGATTTGAGCCGACAAACGTGCCGCACGGTTGGGAGCAGCCGGTGGCTGCTGAGGGCTTCAGTCCTCCTTAGTGAAAAATTAACCAAGGCGCGGGCGCTTTGAAACGTCGCGGTAACCACCCAGGTTCATAACGTTTTCAGCGGCGAGGCCTGGCTGGATCTCCAGCCCATTCCAGCCTCGCTGGCCACGTCCAGATTCCCACCGAATACTCGAGGTGTTTTCATGCTCGTTTCCTTCCGTCGACTGGCCCTCTTGCCCGGCGAATTCAAGGCCCCGTCGCCCGCCGCCCCGAGTGCCGCGCTGCCTGATGGGGGAGCGGGCATCCCCGCCGACCGTGTTCGAATCAGTCCGGATGAGGTCGCCGCCAGGTCTGCGGCCGACCGCTTGAAGCGGCTGATCGGCCAGCCGGCCAACACGACGCTGCCCTTCCTGCTCGACTCCGCTCGCTTGTTCCCATCCCCACGGGCGCGCCGCGAGTGGCTGGAGGCGGCCCTGCTGGACCACGATTTGCGCGCCACTCACACGGATCGTGCCGCGGCTCGCATCATGGTGGCGCGCTTGACCAGCGCGGCGATCGACCAGCAGATGTCCGCCCCCGCTGCCCGATCTCCCATGGGCCGTCTCCAGGCCTTGGACCTCTCACATCGCCTCGCGGAAGGCGCCTTCGCTTCGGTGAACGAACCGGAGGTGATGCGGCTGGCGAATTTCCTGCAAGATGGCCTGGCCATTCTGGAGACTCCCGCTGAGGGTCTCTCGTTGGCCAAGGAGGGGTTGGCGGCCTTGGAGGTGCTTCCGGAAGATGGCAACCCCGTCGAGGTGGCACTGGTGATGGCCAGTCTGGCTGTTTCGCGGGCGCCCAAACCCGGCAGCGCCGTGACCCCCGAGGAGTGGGAGCAACTCGGGCATCGGGCCTTGCAGGAGGCCACCGAGTTGCTCGGTACGCCCGTGCTTCAGACGCAGCTGGCTGCGGTGGAGGCGGAAAGATCACCCGGCCGCCGCCGCGCCCTGATTCACGAGGCACTTTCGGCATTGCTTTGAATCCACCCGTTTCGGTCCAACTGAAACGCGTTGGGTTGGAAAGCGGGGAGGAACCCTAGTCCAGCGGTTCCGCTTCGATGGAGACAGTGAAGTCGTCCTCGTCGAAGCGGATGAACAGCGTCATCGGGCGGCAGCAGACCTGACAGTCCTCGATCAGTCGCTGGGACATGCCCTGCGAGATGTCCACGCCGGTCACGCTGCACTCGCCGCAGGTGGGGCAGGTATATTCACCGGTGGTGTCCATCGGGCCTCCTTCGGGTGAAATGCCCCCAGGTCTCCTTGCCGCGTCGTTTCGGCACGGAATGCGGGGTCGTCACGAGTTCGTGCTGAACGAAGTCCTGGGCAAACAGGCGTTGGATTTCCTCAGGGCGGCTGTCAAACGGCGGACCACCCGCCTCACCGTGGGTGAAAAATACCCCGATCAGCTGGCCGTCGGGACTCAACAGCCTCGCGGCCTGGGCCACATAACGCGACCGCTCGGCGGGATCGATGGCACAAAAACAGGTATGTTCGAACCACAGGTCGAACTGGCCCACTCGGGCGGGGTCCAGGTCAAAAAGGTCGGCCTCGTGCACGGACACCGACAGGCCTTTCGCCGCGCTGGCCTGGCGCAAGGCGTCCAGGGCGCTGGCGGCGAAGTCCACGGCCACGACGGTGTAGCCCGCCTCCGCGAGCGCCAGCGCATCGTGCCCCCGACCGCAGCCAGGCACCAGCACGCGTCGCTGGTCACCCGGGTGGGTTTTCAGCCAGGTCAGCAGGGCCGGGGCAGGCTGCCCCAGGTCCCACGGCGCGTCCTCCGCCTCGTAACGGGCTTGCCAGAACGCGGCTTGCCTGGCTTCGGTCACCCGAGATTCCACCATCCTTTGCCCCCTTTGGCTTTGTGTAAATTTACCCCCGTATTAGTCGGTCCTTAACACGGTGGGGGCGTGGGGCGCACAAGCCGCAAGGCCCTGTCAGCGACAACCCATTGAAACACGTGTACGACGCCTGACGCGAGGAGGGCCCCCGATGCTGCCAGCCACTTCCTGGCTTCCCCCTTCTGCCCCAGTCCTGGGGCCGAGCCTTCCACCGCAACCGCTGGCCGCTCCCGCTCCCCCTGCGCCGCTGCCTCCGATGGCCCCGGACCAGTGGCTGGCCCCGCCTTTGCCTGCCCAGCCGGGACCCGTGCGCGTGACCCGCGGCGGGGGCGGATTCGATGATCTCGTGGCCGTGCTGGCGAGTTTCGGTCTCAGCTTCCCGCTGGCCGGCACAGGGGCGTTGGTGGGCGTTTGGGCTGCCAATCCGGTCCTGGGGGCCAGCTTGGCGGTGATCGGCGGCAGCCTGGTCGGAGTACTGATCGCGGCCGAGGAGATCTGGAAGGGCTCGCGGCCTGGCGCCTCCCCGCCGGTGCGCTGGAAGATGGTGACAGGCGCCCTGATTCCGGCGGGTCTGACGGCGGCTGGTGCGGCGATCGGAGCCGCCGTGGTGGGTACGGCCGGGGCCGTTGCGACCGGGGCGTGCATCGGCGTGGGGCTCCCCTTCGCGTTGTTGCTGGGCGCGATCATTCGCGCCCGCCTCGAGAATCGCAACGGCGGACCGACGCCGCCCGCTTGATTCGTGGCGCCGCTCAAACCCTGTCCGGATGACCAGTTTCGGGGGGACGTTTGATAGGCCTCAGGCCGGGTATGCGGATCATGGGTGTGCAGTGATCGAGCGGCCTCGCTGCGTGCGCTCGGTCTCCCCATCACTTGAGCTGCGAGGGAATCCACCGTGAGCGAGATATCCAGATTCCGGCCACTTTCGGATGGGGTGAAGAAAAGCCGCTCCGTGGCGGATACCGAGTTGCGGAACCGATCGGAAGCGCCGAGCGATCGCTCCGATGAGCGGGTGGGGCGTTCCCGGGAAGCCGGGTCGAACGGCCTTTCCGGTGGCGGATCGGACCGACTCAAGGCCGCCGCGCAGGCCGACCTTGGGGGAATGCCCTGGACGCAAAATGACATTCAGGAACGGCTGAGTATCATCGAGGCCCGTGGCAGGTTGTCGCCCGAACTACAACGGGCCGTGGACCAGTTTCTGGAGGAGGGCGGCAATCCGGACCACGCCCTCGCGGCCCTTCAGAGTATTGCCAAGCCCCTAACGAATGTCGACCAGATACCCGGGTGTTCCAGTTGTGCGGCCGCCAATGCGCAGCAGATGTGGGCGGCCACGGACCCCTCCGGATATTTCAAGGCGGCCACCGAGTTGATGAAAAACGGCAGAACCACGATCCAGCGGGACGGAGGGGAGGTGGACCTGACGGTCAACCAGGCGGGACCGCCGCCCAGTAACTCGGATTTCATTGCTGCTCAGCGCGGGCTCACGCCCGACAAGCAGCTCAATTACACGATGCAGGCGGCCCTGATGAATCACGGGGCCGGTCGTGGGGGCTACAGCTTGGCCCGTGACCAACGCGTCGAGGGGGGGGGCAGCGGCTTGGCCCTGCGCGAGGCCTACCGGCTGAATCGGGTGACAGGACTGAAGACGATCATGGGCACCTCAGTGCCGCCAGAGCAACGCAACGCGGGAGACGACGGCCTCCCCAAAGGTGCGTTTCAAGCCCCTGAGAGAGCCTGGCAAAGCTTGGAAAACAGCATGAATACGAATGGAATGGCTTCCGTGGTGATCAATCAGGGATCGGGCGGCCACGTCGTTTTGGTGAAGGACATCTCAGGCGGTCAGGTGACCTTCCGCGATGCCACCAAAGGGAGTGAAACCACCCTGTCAGCGGACCAGTTTCGCTCCGTGATGGACTTGGACCCCAACAACGTGATGGATGACGGCGTCGGAAACTATACTGGGTGGGGGTCTTCTGCCACCTCTTACGCGGGTCGCTATTCCTCTCCGTGGAGTCTTCCTGTATGGAGGCCCCCCGGATAGGCCCAGGGATCATCCTCAGCCCGGCTGCCCCTCACGCTTCTCCATGCGGGCCCACGCATCCTTCAAGGTGGCGGTGCGGTTGAAGACCAGCTTGCCCGGCGCGGAGTCGCGGTCGACGCAGTAATAGCCCATCCGCAGGAACTGGTAGCGTTCGCCCGGCTGGGCTCCGGCCAACGCAGGTTCGGCCAGGCAGCCCTGCAGAACTTCCAGCGAGTTCGGGTTGAGCTCGTTGTCGAGATCTCCGGAAGGCGAGGCCACAGCGAACAGGGCCTCGTAATTTCGCACCTCGACCGGCACGGCGTGGGCCGCCGAGACCCAGTGCAAGGTGCCTTTCACCACGCGATTGTCGGGCGTGCCGCCGCGGCTCTGGGGATCGTAGGTGCAGCGCAACTCCACCACCTCGCCCGTTGCGTCCTTGATCACCTCGCGGCAGGTGATGTAGTACGCGTGCTTCAGGCGGACTTCCTTGCCCGGGGAGAGCCGGAACCACTTTTTCGGTGCTTCCTCGCGGAAGTCGTCCTGCTCGACGTACAGCTCCCGCGAGAAAGGGAGCTGGCGGCTGCCGGCGCTGGCGTCTTCCGGATTGTTCTCGCCCTCCAGGTATTCCACCTGGCCTTCCGGATAATTCTCAATCACGACCTTGAGCGGTTTCAGCACGACCATGGTGCGGCGGGCGGTCTGGTTGAGGTCTTCCCGCACGAAATGCTCCAGCAGGCCGTACTCCACCACGCCATTGGCCTTGGTCACGCCGATCGCTGAGCAGAAATTGCGGATGCCGCGCGGGGTGTAGCCCCGACGACGCAGCCCAGCAATCGTGGGCATCCGTGGGTCATCCCAGCCACTGACCCGCTGCGTGGTCACCAGTTCGAGCAGCTTGCGCTTGCTCATGACGGTGTGGGTGATGTTCAGGCGCGCGAATTCGATCTGCTGCGGATGGGTGTCGATCGAGATGTGGTCGAGAACCCAATCGTAAAGCGGGCGGTGGTCCTCGAACTCCAGCGTGCAGATGGAATGGGTAATGCCTTCCAGGGCGTCCGAGATCGGGTGGGTGTAATCGTACATCGGATACAGGCACCAGGCGTCCCCTGTCCGGTGATGGTGCGTGCGCTTGATGCGGTACAGCGCGGGATCCCGCATGTTGAGATTCGGTGAGGCCATGTCAATCTTGGCCCGGAGGACATGCGCCCCATCGGCAAATTCGCCGTCGCGCATGCGCCGGAACAGGTCCAGGTTCTCCGCCACGCTGCGATCGCGATACGGGCTGTTGTGACCCGGTTCGGTCAGGGTGCCCCGATTGGCCCGCATCTCTTCCGGCGTCTGGCTATCGACGTAGGCCAGACCCTTGCTGATCAGTTCCACCGCGAAGTCGTAGAGCTTGCCGAAGTAGTCGCTGGCGAAGTAAAGATGGTCATTCCAGTCGAATCCCAGCCATTTGACGTCGGTCTGGATCGCGTCGACGTACTCTGTTTCTTCCTTGGCCGGATTCGTATCGTCGAACCGCAGATGGCATCGTCCGCCGTAGTCCTGCGCGATGCCGAAATTCAGGCAGATCGACTTGGCATGCCCGATGTGCAAGTAGCCATTCGGTTCGGGCGGGAACCGCACCACGACTTCTCGGTGCTTGCCGCCGGCCAGGTCCGCTTCGACGGTTTCACGGATGAAGTCCTTGGGGGTGCGTTCGCTGGCAGTGGTCTCGGAGGCGGATGACACGGATGACTCTCACGGGCGGAAAAAGGGTCCAATGAAGCACCCAATCTACCACGCTGAGCGACTTTCGGCCAGTCTCACCGGCTGACGCGAGGCCTCGCCGCCCGGGCTTGGGGGCGGCTGCCCGCTGGAACACAAATTTTTCCAAATATTAACCCTGATATCACCTTTCATCCGCACGTCCCCGGTCTGGTGGGACGACATGCCTCTTGACAGTCCGTGAACGCACCGAGGTGAGCCGTGGCCCCCGTCCAACTTCTCGATAACCTGCTTTCGGCCCGGCCCGGCGTGGTCGACGCGTCCGCCCTGAAGCGGCTGCAGTCCGCCGCGATGCTGGATGGCACGCTCGATGCCGCAGAACGCACCCGCCTCAGTGAGCTGGCTCGCAGTGGCGCGGTCGACGCGGCTCAGCGCCCGGGCCTGGATGCCTGGCTCGCAGCGCCCTCGAACCCCGAGGTGGCTTACGTGCGCAAGCGCTCCGCGAGCTTCGACGCTCGCCTGGCGGCCTTGACGCAGCACGCCCAGCCCGGCGACCTGATCTTCTGGCGCGACCCGCGCCCGAACAGTCGTCTGGCCGAGTATCTGGGCGAGTGGTCTCACGTCAGTCTGGCCCTGGGAAATGGCCAGGTGCTCGACACCATGTCGCTGGAGGGCGTCTCGATCGCCACCACCGAGGCGGTCGTGAGCAAGGTCGAACGTCGCATGGCCGGCGTTGAGGTGGCGATCGGGCGTCCGAAAAAGCCGCTCACGGAGGCCCAGCTCAAGCATCTGCGTGCCGCTGCCCACGCCTTGCAAGGCCGCGACTATGCCCTGCTCTCGCCCCTCAAGGACAAGGCGGCCGCCCTGTCCTGTTCCCGCTCGGTGTACGAGGCCCTGGCCGCTGCAGGCATCGAATTGGCCCCTGCCTCGCGTCGCCTGGCGCGCAATGCGGTGATGACGGGAGACCTCATGCGCCAGGTCAAGATCGTCGGGACGATCTCCGAGCAGGGTGTCTTCAAGGCGGGCAAAAGCGCTCTGGTCAAAGCGTGGGACATCACGTCCTGGCGCAAGTGGGTCTGGCAGGCCGGTGATGCTTTGCTGACCCACGTCCCGAGCCTCTGGTCGTTTGCCGAGAAGTACCAGCAACGTGCCTTGCAGAATTTGCGTCGTCTCTGAGGTTCGCGCCCCCGCGCCGGAAGGTCTGAGCCTGCCGGGCCGCTGCGCGTCGCCGCGCTGCCGCGCGCGTGCCGACCGGGGCAGTGCGCCATGACGCTCCGTCCCCATGCGGCCGTGCCGCAGCCGCTGGAGCTGCCGGTCCGCTACCTGGACGACGATCTGGTGGTGGTCGTCAAACCGGCCGGCATGGCGACCCATCCAGGTCCGGGTTGGTGGCAAGGGAGCTGCGTGAATGCCCTGTTGTTTCACATCCCGACCTGGCCTGGGGTCGGAGGCGTGGCCGGGCCTGGCATTGTCCATCGACTGGATGTGGAAACGAGCGGCCTGTTGCTGTTCGCCCGCAGTCAGCGGGCGCATCGTCCCTTGCTGGAGACGGTGGCCCAGCGGCGCATGAGGCGTGGCTATCTGGCCTGGGTGGAGGGACAGGTCGACGACGCGGGCTGGGTGGAGGCGCCGCTGGGGCGAGACGATCATGACACGCAACGGGTGGTGGTTCGCTCGGATGGCAAAGCGGCGCTCACGCACTATGCCCCGCTGTGTCAGCGGGAGGGGCGCAGCCTGTTGCGCTTGCAGCTGGAAACGGGCCGAACGCATCAGATTCGCGTTCACATGGCGCATCGCGGCTGGCCGGTCGTGGGCGATCGCCGCTACGGCACGGCGGGGCCGGTCATGGCCTTGCACGCTGGATTCCTGGCGCTGGCGCACCCCATCACCGGCGAGCCGTTGCAGTGGATCGAGGGGCCACCCGCGACCTGGGACCCCTGGGGGGAACTTCCGGATCCGGCCTGGTGCTGGCCTGCCTGATCGCGATGCTCACCTGACCGCCACGATCAGGCCCTTCCCCAACCGGAGGGGCACCCTCCATTCTCCTTCGCCAGGCCTGGGCCGTGCTTTCAAGCCGGGATGCGCACCAGCGTGACGTGCCAATCAGGCTCAAAGGCGGCCAATGGATGCTGGTAGGCCTCGTACCAGCTCACCTCCAGGCCCAGCTCAGCCAGCATGGCGTGTTGCCGCTCCCGTTCGGCCGCTCCCTGGTTGGTGATCAACAGGGTCCCCCCCGGTTTCAGGCATCGGACCACGTGGGCGAGCAGGCTCTCCGGTCTTAAAAGGTTGCGCGGCAGACCCCATTTGCGGTGGTCCGTCATGAAAATGAAGGGGAAAAACATGAACGCCACATCCACCTGGCGCTCGTAAGCAAGGCCATCCGAGGCCAGATAGGTCACGCCGGGGACATCACCGATGTAGGCCTCGGCCCAGTCGTGCCGGGAGCGCAGGTCGAGGTACAGGCGATAGGCATCCAGTTCCACCCCATCGAAGTGGATCGTGCGTGGCGTTGCGCTGCCCCAATGACGCAGGAACCCGATGATGGACTGGACGTAGAACCAGTCACACGGGCCGATGTCCACGGCTGTGAGCGGCTCCGGTAAAGCCACCCCGGCACCCTCGAAGGCCCGTTCGACCATGTGCAGATAGATCAGCGAACATTCGAAGGCCCCCCGGCCGGACGCCTCCGCCCAAGCCTCCAGCTGGTAACGAGACACCAGGCGGTTCACTTCGGGCTCGGCGGCCGGGTCGAACAGGCCTGTCTTGTCCTCGTGCGGGAGGCGGGGCGTGTTGCGACGCCAGCGGATGCGCGAGCGGACGGGGTAGTCGAGTTCGATCACGCCCAAGCGGTGAAGCAGGTAGATGCCGCCGAGCGGCAGGAGCCATTCCAGCATCCAGCGAAAGCAGGCGTCAGCGACGCGGCGGCGGCGGTTTGCCGGGGCCCTTGGCCGGCAGCTTGCCCGGGGCGGGCTTCTCGACCTTCGGCGGCGGATTGAGGTAGCGCGAGATGATGGCCAGCAGAACCTCGAGTTCCTTCCGGTTGGCCGGCTGGATCACGCGAGGTTCGCCCGTGTCCACGGCCAGCAGGAACCCGTCCGAGAACACCGTGACCCCGAGGAGCTTGTCGTATTTCAAGCGAAAGGCGTGCTGCCCGGAGTTGAACATGACCCGCTGGTTCGAAATCGTGAGCATGCCGGAGAACGCCTCTCCCAGTTCATCCTCCGCGAGGGGGTAGAGGCGCCCATGGCCCATGCGATAGGGGCTCCCGGCGCTGAAGAATGGGCCCGCACCGGCTTTGGCCAGGCGGGAACTGGCGTGAATGGGGAAAAACGAGGCGGGGACGGAAAGGTGAACCATCTCTCCCAGTTCCAGTGAGATGCCCGCCACCTGGTCAATCGGCAGATTGCCCTTATGAATCTCGTACAGGACCCGCATCTTGGCCAGCGTCGTGCGGTTGTGGGCCAGATGGGTGTCGTCCAGTCCGAGGTACTGCGCGATCTTTTCCAGGTCTTTCTCTTCCTTGGGAGAGAACAGCCCATCTGCCTTGACGGCCTCGATCGCGCGCTGGAAGGCTCTGACCCGGATCGAGCGAACCTCCTCGTCCTTCAGCTTCAGTTGCCGGCGCAATCCGTCCAGCTCATCGATCTCCGCCTGGGTCAGCACCCCGTCCTCCAGGGCCTCCAACAGCACCTTCTCATAGACGGCTTGTCGCTCCTGGAGCGAGCCGTGGAAAGACAATCCGATTTTCTGCGCAAGTGACTGAATAAGGCCCATGGGCGAACAAGAACTCCTGCGTAGGGGGAAGACTGCGCCATGGATATACCCCGTCGTCTTCCGTTCACTCCGGCTTTCAAACCAGGTGGGGGAGGCTTCTTCGCCGGGTAGAAAGCCGGCATGTCACATCCGATTCGCCTGCTGGGCTCCCGCCGCTTTGCGCCTCTGTTCTGGGCTCAGTTTCTGGGCTCGTTCAACGACAATGTCCTCAAGCAAGCCTTGGTCATCATGGTGACCTTCCAGGGCATCACGGTTTGGGGCATTGCCCCGGAGCAGATGGGCACCTTCGCCACCGCTCTGCTGGTCCTGCCTTACTTCCTGTTCTCTTCCCTGGCCGGCCAGCTGGCGGACAAGTATCCCAAGACCCTCCTGATTCAGCGATTCAAGCTGGCAGAGGTGTTCTTGATGGCATTCGCCTCGGCCGGGTTCATCCTTGGGATCCCAGCCATGTTGCTGACGGTGCTGTTCCTGATCGGCACCCAGGCCACCTTTTTTGGCCCGCTCAAGTACAGCGCGTTGCCGCAGTACCTCAAAGAGGAGGAACTGGTCACCGGCAATGCCCTGGTGGAAGGGGGCACCAACCTGTCGATCTTGCTCGGTGGGGTGGCCGGTGGGTTGCTGATCGCGTGGCGGGCCCCGGTGGCGGGTACGGCGATCGCCTCCGGCAGCGCGGCCCTCGCCGTCATCCTGTTGCTGCTCTCGCTGCTGGGCTGGGCCTACACCCGCTGGCTGCCCACCGTCGCGTCGGAGGCGCCTGACCTGAAGGTCGACTGGAACCCGATCACCACCACCTGGCGGATCTGCGCCTCGGTGGCTGCTGACAAGGGCCTCTGGAACTCGATCCTGGGGATTTCCTGGCTGTGGACGTTCGGCTTTGCCTTCCTGGGACTGATGACGCCGTGGGTCAAGGATTCCCTGCACGCCAACGAGGCCGTGGCCACCTTTTTCCTGGCCCTGTTTTCGGTCGGCGTCGGGGTCGGCTCGCTGCTGTGCGAGCGGTTGTCCTTCAACAAGCTCGAACTGGGCCTCGTGCCCCTGGGCTCGCTTGGCGTCAGCCTGTTCACGCTGGATCTGGCCTTCGCGTCATCCACCTCGGCGGCGCTGGCGCAGACGCTGACGGTGCCGCAGGGCATCTCCCAGTTGCTCGCGCAGCCGGCCAACTGGCGCGTGGTGGCCGACCTCTTCCTGATTTCCGTCTTTGCGGGCTTCTTTCTGGTGCCGCTCTACACGGCCCTGCAGCTCTGGTCCAAACCGGCTGAACGTTCGCGGGTGATTGCCACCAACAACATCGTCAATGCCCTGTTCATCGTGCTCTACGCGCCAATTCAGATCGTGCTGATTGGGATGACCAACGGGCAGGCGCTCCCTGGGACGCAAACCGTTCTGCCACTGACGATTCCCCACCTGTTCGTGATGCTGGCGCTGATGAATGCCGCCGTGGCCATTTACATCTACCGCCTGATCCCGGAATTCACCTTGCGCTTCATCGGCTACCTGCTCACCCGCGCGGCCTATCGCCTGAAGGTTGAAGGGATCCAACACGTGCCGGAGGAGGGGGGCGCCCTGCTCACCTGCAACCACGTCACCTTCATCGATTGGCTCTTCATCGGGGCCGCCGTGCGCCGGCCGATCCACTTCGTCATGTGGGCCGGTTTCGCCAAGCATCCGCTGATGAAGGCGCTGGTGCGCGACGCCAAGATCATTCCCATCTATCCGTCCAAGGAGGACCCCGAGACGTTGGCCAAGGCCATGGACCAGATTGCCGCGGATCTGGCGGCGGGCGATCTGGTCTGCATCTTTCCGGAGGGCAAACTGACGCCCGATGGTCAGCTGTGTGAATTCCGCACCGGGGTCGAACGCATCGTGGCGCGCACCCCGGTCCCGGTGGTGCCGATGGCTCTGCTGGGCCTGTGGGGCAGCTATTTCAGCTACGTGGACGGTACCGCGCTGGCGCGTCCCTTTCGGCGCGGCATCTGGTCGCCCGTGACCCTGCGCGTGGCCCCTCCCGTTGCTCCGGAGCAAGTCCGGGCCAGCGAATTGCGCGAGACGATCGCCGAGCTGCTCGGGGAAGCCGAGCGCATCGCGGTGGTTCCGGAGGAAGCCGCCACGGCCTCCGAGATGCCGAGTTCCGGGAGCCCCTGACGCTTAGCTCGCCGGCCGCGTGACGGAAGCCGCGTGGCGCTGCGGCGGGCCTCGCTGTGACACCGGGGCGCCCTCAGCGGGTTGGCTTGAGGCCGAAAAAACAACGGGCAAATTGACGTTTGGTTGAGGTAGAAGGCGCCACGTGCGGGTATAGGACGGATACGCTGAGAACGCTCAGGCGCGCCTGCTGGAGCCATTTGCAGCGGAGTCGGGGGGGCATCATGTTCGCATTTGATCGCCACATTACCCTGGAAGACCACCTTGGTCAGCGTCACGCGCTTGCCTTGATCGACCGCATCGATGGTCACTACTTCGTCTTGCTGCCTTGCGAAGCGATCCGGGAGGTCGTTTCACACTGTGCCGACGTCGAGGCGGTGCTCGAGACCTTGGATGCGGCCCTGCTCATCATGGACGTGCGGCGCCATCGCTTCCTGCCCGGTCTCGAAGCGGCGGAGGTTCTGTCGCGCTCGGGGCACCCGGTCTTGCGGGCACTCGCTCCGCGTTGGCTGGTGGAATCCCAGCCGGCGGCCGATGACGAGTCCTCCGATGAATGGAGTGCCGAGGCCTTTGCCTCGGAATGCCGTCGCAGGGCGACCCATTGAAACCCTCCAGATCGGGCGTCAAAAAATTCGTTCCTTAACACACAAGTAACAAAAGGTTATCTTCCATAAGACAATCATAAGGTTGCGGGAGGACCCCTGAGGGGGCCCTGCGAAATGATTGTCTTGAGGAGGAACCGTCGATGCGCCCGTCCACTTTCCGGTCCAAGCGCTCCATTTGCCTGGTGGCGTTCGTGTCCGTTCTTGCCTTGAGCGGGTGCGGTGTTCAGCCCACGTCGCTGGCGGTCGACCGCTCGGCGGCGATCGCCGAGGCGGAAGCCACCAACACGCTGATGAAGGGGCTGGCGCGCATCCACCAGGCCATCTTTGCCAAACTCGACAAGGATGCCAACAAGGCCATCGACGAGTACGAGGCTGGCCCCAACCTCACGATGGATGACTTCCGCAAGGCCGACCGGAACCGCAACGGCAAGCTGACGTTCAGCGAATTCAAGTCTTACGCCACCACCCACCTGTTCTTCTTCCGTGATACGCCCAAGGCCTTCACCGAGCGGGTGCGGGGGGCGCTCAAGCGCGCCTTCGATCGGCTGGACCACTCGCCACGCGATGGCATGTTGGCCAATCGCGAGCTGAGCAACCGCGACCTGCAGCGTCTGGGCCTCAGCTTTGAGTATGCCCGTCTGGGCATCACGGTGAAGGTGGCCAAAGTTTCGGACGCGGCCTTCACCGCTGCCGACAAGGTGGCCGATGGCAAGCTGGGCCAGGCCGAGTTCGAAGACCTCTACGTCGAGTGCGTGATCGAGGCGCTCGGAGGAACGCCTGGCGGTGGTTCGGCCCCGCCCGCCGAAGACCCCAATGTGCCCCCCGTGCCGCCCGCGCCGCCGGCTGAGGACCCGGCCTTGGCCCCTGGTGAGCCGCCCGTTGCGCCGCCTGCGCCACCGGCCGCCCCCGTGCCGGCGCCTCCGGGCAAGAAGCGCCCCTGACCCCCTGACAGGCCTCGCCTCGGCGAGGCCTGTCCTGTCTGGGCCTGGCTTCTCCGGGAGCGTCGCCGGGACCTGGCGACTCGCTTGAATTTGGGGCATCATGCCGCTGGTGCTGGCCTTCGTTCTGCACGAAGGGTGGGCTGCGGCCCGAAGGAGACGAGACGTGGCAACCGTGGTGGTCGTGGGCGCTCAGTGGGGCGACGAGGGCAAAGGGAAGGTCATCGACCTGCTGGCCGCGCGGGCCGACATGGTGGTGCGCGCCCAAGGCGGTAACAATGCGGGGCATACGGTGGTGGCCGATGGCCGCACCTACAAGCTTCACCTCGTGCCGTCTGGCATCCTCTACCCGGCAGTCGATTGCGTGATCGGCGCTGGGGTGGTGGTGGACCCGGCCGCCTTGCTGTTGGAGTTGCAGGAACTGGAGGCCAGCGGGGTCTCGCTCGCCAAGCTCCAGATTGCGCGCGCGGCTCACGTCACGATGCCCTACCACCGGGTGCTCGATCTGGCGGAGGAACGGCGGCGAGGCAAGGCGGCGATCGGCACGACCGGTCGTGGTATCGGTCCGACCTATACGGACAAGGTCAACCGCTCCGGGATCCGCTTGCTCGACTTGCTGAACGCGGCGCGTTTCCGGGCCCGCCTCGCCGACATCCTGCCCTTGAAGAATGCAATCCTGACCCAGGTCTACGGAGAGTCGCCGCTGGACGAAGCGGCCATCGTGCAGGAATACCTCGCCTACGGGCAACGCCTGTCCCCCTTTCTGTGCGACGTGGCGCCGCGCGTGGCTGAAGCGGCCGATGCCGGGCGCGCGGTGCTCTGCGAGGGAGCGCAGGGCACGATGCTGGATCTCGATGCCGGCACGTATCCCTTCGTCACCTCCTCGTATCCCGTGGCCGCCGGGGCGTGCCTGGGAACGGGGCTGGGCCCGACCTCGGTGGACCGGGTGCTGGGGGTGGCCAAGGCCTACACGACGCGGGTGGGGGCAGGCCCTTTCCCGACCGAACTCCACGACGCGGATGGCGACAAGTTACGCCGTGAGGGGGCGGAGTTCGGCACCACGACCGGGCGGGCCAGGCGCTGTGGTTGGCTTGATACGGTGGTCCTGCGGCATGCCGTGCGGGTCAACGGGCTGGACAGTCTGGCCGTCACCAAACTGGATGTGCTGGACCATTTTTCGACCTTGAAGATCTGCGTGGCCTATCGGCTGCGGGGGGAGCGCCTCCTGGAAATGCCTGATTCCGCTGACGACCTGGCCGCCTGTGAGCCGGAGTATGAGGAATGGCCGGGCTGGAACTGCCCGACCGCGGGCGTGCGCCGCCGGGAGGATCTGCCTGCAGCCGCGCAGGCTTACCTGGCGAGGATTGAAACCCTGGTGGGGCGGCCCATCGTCATGGTGGGCGTCGGGCCGGAGCGAGAGGCCACCATGGTGGAAGAGTGTCCGCTTCGCGGCGCACGTCGCCGATTGGCCGCCTTCTGACCTCGTCCGCTTCCAGAGGCGTGCGACCCTCATCGCGAGGACTTTCGAGCGAAAATGAACGGTGATCCCGTGTTCACGAACGGTGGGGCTCCCGTCGGCGTTCCGCCGCTGGGGCGTTGGCCAACTGCCTGCCCATTTTCAGAATCGCAAGCATTGGCGCTGGGTTGGGACGGTCGACTGGCGTCGGTGGTGACGCGCGCCTACCTGGCGCATGGGGGACGCGCGACCAGGCTGTTCGTGCCGCGGCAGCACGCCAGCCTCCTGCTGCCTGACGCGTGGTCGGAGGTGGTCTGGCTGGAGGCTGCTGCTGACTGGCATCATCCCGCGGCCTGGGGGGCGCTGCTGCAAGCGGTTCAGGCCGAGGGCTTGCGTGCGATCGTCTTGCCGGCGTTCCGGGACGCGAGCGTCTCAGGCGACTTGTGGCACGCGGCGGCGGAGGCGATGCAGCGCTACGATTGCGAACTCTGGGTGCCCATGTTGCACCTGGGGCCCCAAGATCTGGCCCGTCTGGGCGACTGGCTGGGCGTCGACTGGCGCTCGACGCCTGCGTGTGAGCAAGGGCAGGCCTGTGGCGAATGTGCAGGATGCCAGGAACGACGCAAGTTGAGGGCCGCCCTGGGCAGCGGCTGAAGCCGCCGTCAGTGCGTCAGCACTTTGTTGAGGAATTGCTTGGCACGATCGGTTTCGGGTTGGTCGAAGAAGGCCGCCGGATGGCGGTCCTCCACCAGGCGCCCGCCGTCAAGGAAAAGCAGGCGGTCCGCCACGCTGCGCGCGAAACCCATCTCGTGGGTGACGACCACCATGGTCATGCTGCCATCGGCCAGGCTGGTCATCACTTCGAGGACCTCCTGAACCATTTCGGGGTCTAGGGCCGAGGTGGGTTCATCGAACAACATGACCTTCGGCTTCATGGCCAGGCCCCGGGCGATCGCCACGCGTTGCTGCTGTCCGCCTGAGAGTTGGGTGGGAAAGACGTGCGCCTTGTGCGCCATTCCCACCTTGTCCAGCAGCGCCAGGGCCTGATCGACAGCCGCTTCGCGCGGCGTCCGCCGGACCGTCATCGGGGCCAGGGTGACGTTGTCGAGCACGCTGAGATGGGGGAACAGGTGGAATCCCTGGAACACCATGCCGATCTCCTCCCGCACGGCCCGAATGTCGGTGCGGGGGTCGTGGATGGCGAACCCGTCCACCATCAGGCGTCCGGATGACACCTCCTCGAGTCGATTGATACAGCGCAGCATCGTGCTTTTGCCGGAACCACTGGGCCCGATCAAGACCACCTTTTGCCCGGCCTCGATGCGCACCGAGATGTCGTGCAGCACCTGGATCGGTCCGTAGTGTTTGCACACTCGCTCGAATGTGATCATTCCCGTCCTCCCGCGTGGCTCCATTTTACCCTGATGGGCCGTGGTCCTGGCTTTGGCAGTCAATCGCTGATGTATTACGTAAATTCTTAAAAAATCTTTACATCTTGGCCCGGCTTGGATTACACTACGGAATCCGCGGCAACTCACGCGCTCCCCTTGGCGAGCGCCACCCTCCGGGTCGGGGGGCTGGATGGTGGCAATCGGAACCTGTGGTCGAGCTTGGGAACTGGTGCTCAGGAGGGTTCGTGGCGTGATCGAATGCCTGTTCGTTCTCTGTGCGCTCGCCTTCCTGGCATTGCAGATCTCCGTCTAGACGGTCGGACTCGCAGGGGGCCAGCGGGGCCGTGCTTTATCCGGGGCCGTCGGGCGCAGGAAAGAATCCCTCCGCGTCTCCGCGATGGCGCCGAAAAAAGTCTCGGAGCAGGACTTCACACTGGGTTTCCCGCACGCCGGCAATCACCTCGACGTGATGGTGCAAGTGAGGGTCCTGCACCAGGTTGTAACGACTGCCGGCCGCACCCAGCTTGGCATCATTGGCCCCGTAGACCAGCAGCGGCAAACGGGCTTGCACCAGGGCGGCCGCGCACATGGGGCAGGGCTCGAGCGTCACGTAAAGCACGCAGCCGGTCAGTCTCCAGCGCCCCAGCCGGCGGGCGGCCTGTCTGATCGCGTTGATCTCGGCGTGGCCGACCGGGTCGTGACGATGTTCCCGGCTGTTATGCCCGCGTCCGACCACCTCGCCCGCATGGACCAGCACCGCCCCGACCGGGACGTCGCCCACCCGGGCCGCCTGCTGGGCTTCGGCGATCGCCAGGTCCATGTAGGTTGCGTGACGCTCCGCCATGCGTCAGTGGGCTGCGCCTTCCTCGCACGGAGTCGGCCGCGGCAAACCAGCTGCCCGCCAGGTGGACAGGACCTCCTCGCGCAGCTGGGCCCGGTCGCCGGTGTTCAGGATGACGCGGTCGGCCCGCGCGAGGCGCTCGGCCCGCGACATCTGGCTGGCCAGGCGGGCGTCCACCTCTCCCGCCGTCAGGCCGTCGCGATGAGCCAGGCGATCGCGCTGAAGGGCTTCCGGCACGTCGACCACCCAGCTTTCTTCGACCGTGGTCTCCAGGCCATTTTCGAACAACAAAGGCACCACCAGCACCGCGGCGGCGTGGTGCCCAGCAGCTCGGGCGGCGGTCAGGCGTTCCGCCGTCAAGGCGCGAATGCGCGGGTGCAGGATGCCATTGAGGCGCTGTCGTGCCTCCTCATCCGCGAACACCCGCTGGGCGAGGGCGCCGCGATTGAGCTGCCCATCGGCCTGCAGGACCTCGGGGCCGAAACTCGCGACCACCTCCGCCAGGCCTGGCTGACCTGGCTGCACCACCTCTCGGGCCAGCATGTCGGTATCGATGATGGCGGCCCCGAGGCTCGCCAGGATGTCCGAGACGGCAGTCTTGCCCGAGGCGATGCCACCCGTCAGGCCAATGATTCGCATCCTCAGGATCTCCAGACGGCACGAAAGACCCGCAGCCAGTTACCGCCGAGAAAGCCTTGCACCACCGTCTCGTCGTAGCCGCGGGCCAGCAGGGCGGCCGTGAGGGCCGGCAAGCAACTGATGTCGGCCAGGCCCGCCGGCGGTTCCGCGATGCCGTCGAAGTCGGAACCCAGGCCCACGACGCGTGGTCCGCCTACTTCCACCATATGGTCGATGTGGCGGACCACATCGTCGATGCTGGCTGGATCTCCGCTGAGGAAGGAGGGGACGAAGGTCACTCCGATCACGCCATCGCGCTGGGCGATCGCCCGAATCTGATCGTCCGTGAGGTTGCGGCGATGGTTCCAGACCGCCTTGGCGTTCGCATGGGAGACGGCCAACGGCCCTTCGACCACTTCCAGCACGTCCCAGAAGGAGGCCTCCGACACGTGGGCCAGGTCGACCACGATGCCCAGTTCCCCCATGGCCTCGACCAGGTGGCGCCCCACGTCCGTCAACCCGCCCGGCTTCGGCCCCACCCCCACGCCGTCGGCCAGTTCGTTGCGGCCGTTCCAGGTCAAGCCGATCATGCGCACGCCGGCGGCATAGAGCGCTTCAAGATGGGCGCGACTGCCCATGCAAGGGGCGGCGTCTTCCATCGACAACACGAAGGCCGGCCCGGAACCCGTCAGGTCTTCCGGGCGCGTGATCAGGCGCAGGCCGCCCTTGCGCGCGAGTTGGTGAAAGGCTCCCACCTTCGCCATGCAGCGCGCGAAGGCGGCGTGATGAAGGTGCTCAGGCTCATTCCAGCAGGCCAGGACCTGGATCCCGATGCCGCCTGTCACCAGCCGCGGAAAATCGACCTGGCTGCGGGGATCCCCTTCCAGGAAGGCCAGCCCCTCGTCGAGAACCAGGGAAATCGTGTCGCAGTGCGCGTCGACGACGGTGTGCGCGGCGTGCAAGGCCTGCGCGCGCTCGTGGTAGGATGAAGCTTTGTTCACGCTTGGATGACCTTTCTCAGGAGATGCACCCGTGACGGCTGACGTCCCGCAACCCGGTCCCTGGTCTGCGCCCCCCGCGCCCATCCTAGCGGAACTCGAAGCCGCGTGGAAAGGGTTCGACGGGCGCGTGAACCTGGCCGTCTGGCATCGCCATACCCACGTGCGCTGGCGCCTCGGTGAAGAGGCCTGGCCGGCGGCCAGTCTGATCAAGGTGCCGCTGGCGATCGCCGCCTATGCGGAGGCCCATGAGGGCCGTCTGGATCTCAATGAAACAGTGCCGGTCAAACCCTACCGGGATGACGAGGAGGCTGACTTCGACCACCTGAGTCAGGCCCCCGCAGGTGCCCGCTTCACCTGGCGCAAGATCATCGATCGCCAGCTGACGGAAAGTGACAACAGCGCGACCAATGCCTTGATCGAACGCTTGGGGCTGTCGGCCATCGCGCCCCTCTGTGAGGCCCTGGACCTCAGAGACACCCAGCTCCGGCGCCTCATGCTCGACCGAGAGGCCCGGCTGCAAGGGCGAGAGAACCTCACCAGCGCGACCGACATGGTGACGCTGCTGGTGGAACTGGCGCGGGGAAGCTTGCTGCCGCCCGCCTTGACCCAGGAATTGCTGGGCCTGCTCGGCCAGCAGCGAAAGCGCGAGAAGCTGGCCGCCGGCTTGCCTGCGGGCGTGCGCTTCGCTCACAAGACCGGCGAGCTGCCCGGATGGCGCCACGATGCCGGCCTGGTCGGTGATGATCAGGCCTGGGCGATCGCCGTGATGGTGTCGCACCCTGAAGGTGGCGAAGCCGCGACGGATGCGCTGATGGCGACGATCATGACGATTGTCTCGACGCAGCTGGCCCAGCAGGAGAGTCGGCAGGCCGTGGCGGAGGCCTGGCTCAAGGTGGCGCGAACCACGCATCTGCCGGACCCGAGGCTCGGCCATGACAGCCTCTCGTTGGCCTGGCAGGCCGGGGAACTCGTCTTGCTGGGGGACAGCACCGAGGTGCAGCTGGTCGCCCCGCCCCCGGGATTGGGCCTGCGGCTCGGGGCTCGCCTGCTGACCGGTCGGCCAGGGGTGGTGCACGTGCCCTGCCTGCAACTGCGCAAGGGCCCCGGGCACCACCATGAGCTCGTCAGCCAGGCCCGCCTGGGAGAGCGTCTGGACCTGCTCGAGGTGCAGGGCGATTGGTGGCTGCTGCGGGCGCCGGATGGATACGTCGCGTGGGGCAAGGCCAACAACGTCACCGCCCGCGACGATTGGCAACCAGACACGATCGTGGCAGCTCCGCTGGTCACCGTCCGCAGCTCGGACGGGCGCGTGCTGCAGCTTTCTGCGGGAAGCCTCGTGCGCGCCGTCGGCGCCCAGCGATATGAGCTGCCTGATGGCAGCGAGGTCGGGCTCTCGGCCATGGAGGTTCGCCCGCGCGGCGAGATCGGCGGTCGAGAAGGCCTGCTGGCCTTTGCCGAGCGCTTTCTGGGCTTGCCCTATCTGTGGGGCGGCGCCACCGGTTGGGGCATCGACTGCAGCGGGTTGGTTCAGCTGGGTCACGCGGTGATGGGGATTGCCCTGCCGCGAGATGCCGACCAGCAGCAGGCGTGCTTGCCGGCGATCGCCGACCCGGCCGACCTGCGGCCGGGCGATCCCCTGTTCTTCCCCGGGCATGTGGGGCTCTGGCTGGGTGATCACCGCTTCATTCACGCGGCTGCCAAGCCGGGCTGCGTGACGATCAATAGCTTTGACCCGGCCTCACCGATTTTCGACGCCGAGTTGCGGGCCAGTTTCAGCGGCGGGGGGCGCAGCCCGCTTCCGCTGGAAGTTCCCGTCGCCTGAACGATGCACCCCCCGCGGAGCTACAGCCCGTCTCTGCTGGGCGTCTATCAGCGCTGTCCCAGACGCTATTACCATCAATATGTGGTGCGGGTCCCGCGCCGGACCCACGACTCCCAGGTGGTGGGGATCAACCTGCATGGGGCCCTGGAGGTCTTCTATCGGCAGGGCGGTTTTCGCACCGGCAGCCCGGCCACGGCCATCGCACAGCTGGAATCTGCCTGGGCCGACACGGATTTCAGCTCTCCCGAGGCGTCGGCTGCCGCGCGTCGGGATGCCGTCACGATGCTCGCGGCTTACCTCGATGCTGAGGCGGCCGCTCCGCCTGGCGAGACCCTGATGGTGGAGCAACGCCTCAAAGCCACCGTGGAGGGGATACCGCTGCGCGGGATCGTGGATCGCGTCGATCGCCAGGCGAATGGGGAGTTGGTGCTGGTGGACTACAAGTCCGGCCACTCCGACGCGCAAGGGTTGCCGCCTGGGACCCTGCTTCAACTGGCGGTCTATCGCCAGCTGATCGCGCGCAGCGCGCTGGGCCAACCCCCGGACCGGGTGGTGTTAGCCTCGCTCAGAGGGGGGAATCGCGACATTATGCTGTCCGCGCAGGCCTGGGACGAGGCGCTGCAGCAAGCCCTCGACCTGGCCAGGCAACTGGCGGCAGACGATGATTTCGTGGCTCGTCCGGCTGCCAGCTGCGTGTTCTGTGACTACCAGCATCGGTGTGTGCCATGGTTGCAAACCACTGCCGCTGAGTTGCCTGGCGCGGAGGGGCCGGTCGTGACCGCCGAAGCGCCGTCTCAGTCGTAAGCGGGAGCACGGCGGGCGCGCAGGGCGGCCAAGCCCTCGCGCAATTCGGAGCCTTGAAAGGCGATGGCCTGCGCCGCAGCCTCCGCATCCAGGGCCTCGGCGAGGCTCGTGCCGGCTGCGCGGCGCAGCAGCGCCTTGGTCTGCCGGATCGCCTGCGGGGCCCCGGATGCGATCTCGCGGGCAAGGGCCTGACCCGCCGAGGCCAGCGCGTCGGATGGCACCACGCGCTGCACCAGACCGAGCTGAAGGGCTTCTCCCGCCTCGATCGTGCGACCCGTCAGGGCCAGGTCCAGAGCCGTGGGGAGGCCGACGAGCTGCGGCAACAACCAGGTTCCCCCCATGCCAGGGGTAAGCCCCAAACGCACAAAATTGAACGAGAGGGCCGCATCCGTGGCGGCGAGGCGCATGTCGCAAGCCAGCGCCAGGCAAAGCCCCGCGCCTGTTGCCCGGCCTTGCATCAGCGCCACCGTGGGAACGGGCAGGTCGCGGATGGACAGAAACTTGTCGTAGAAGGCCCGCATGTCCGCCTGGTTTTCGCTTTCGCTGCGGCTCAAGTTGGCTTCCAGGAAGGCGAGGTCTCCGCCTGCAGAAAACGCGCGCCCCTCGGCAGACAGCAGCACGCAACGAACGCCTGGAGTCTGCGCGATACGCTGCACGGCCGCGGACAGTTCATCGCCCATCGCGTGGGTCATCGCGTTGAGCTTGTCCGGGCGGGCCAGGGTCAGGTGGGCGATCGCCCCTTCCTGTGCCAGCGTGACGTTCATCCCTGCTCCCCTCGCGTGCTACGGGCCGCTGCCAGCAGGGTCAGCGCCACATTGGTATGGTCCACCAGCAACTGGCCCAGCGCCGGATAGGCCTGGGCGAGTGCTTCGGGTGATGCGCCATCCAGCGCCCCGCAGGCTGCCAGACGCTTGAGCACCGCATCCGTGGTCCCCGCCACCAGACGTTGCCAGTCTTGCTCCGCGACACTGTCGGCCAGTTCGCGAAAACACGCCTCGACCTCGGCGGGGACGGGGGGGGCGACAGGGTCGTTGGGCATACGCTCGGTACTCCGGCTGGGAAGAACGGCCACGTGAACTCGGTCATCGTATCATCAAACCGATCGCGGGTAGGATGGCTCCGGAGGGTCCTTCGTGCGCCTGATCTACCTGTCCCTGCTTTGCCTGTCCGCGTGTCAACTCTCGGCCTCGGGCCCAGGTCCCGCTCCTTCTGGCCTGCAACCAGTCACGAACCCGTCGGGCTCGGGACTACCCACCGGTCTGCCCCAAGCCTCGGTCCCGATGATGGCCTCACCGGTGGGAGCGGCTGCGCCGTCCAGGGCCCCCGCCCCCTCGGCCTCGTGCGAACCCACGCGCTCGCGCGCCTACGTGGAACTGGCGGGCCGCCGGATACCAGTCGACGTGGCCTGGGATCAAGCCAGTCGCACCAAAGGCCTGAGCGGGCGCCCTTGCCTGGCACGCGGGACCGGTCTGGTGCTGGGATTCGACACGCCCTCCCGGACCGGCATCTGGATGCCGGACATGAACTTTGCGATCGACGTCCTGTTTGTTCGAGACGGCCGGGTCATCGACCTTTATGAGGCCGCGCAGCCCTGTGTGCCTGATGAACCGTGCCCCGTGTTTGGGCCGGGCGTTCCGGTCGATTACGTGCTTGAGGTGCCGGCCGGGAGTGCGCAGGAATGGGGCGTGGCCAAGGGAGCCGCCATCCAGCTGGTTCGCTGAGCGCCGATCTGGTCGGGTAGCGGGACCTGTTTCGCCTCTGACACCACCGGCCTACATGTTGCGGCGGTACTGGCCGCCCACGGCATAGAGGGCACGGGTGATCTGGCCCAGAGAACACGTTTTGACGGTCTCCATGAGGGCCTCGAAAAGGTTACCCCCGGAGACCGAGACCGCTTGCAACTGCTGGAGCGCCTGGGATGCCCGCTCGTCGTTGCGGGCCTGAAAGGCGGCCAGATTGTCGATCTGTTGCTGCTTTTCCTCGTCCGTCGAACGAATCAATTCGATGCGGTCACCATAGGACACGGGTTGCGGGTTCAAGAAGGTGTTCACCCCGATGATGGGCAGTTCGCCCGTGTGTTTGAGGTGTTCGTAGTGCATCGATTCATCCTGAATCTTGCCACGCTGGTACATGGTTTCCATCGCCCCCAGCACACCACCCCGCTGAGACAGGCGTCTGAACTCGAGCAGCACCGCCTCCTCCACCAGTTCCGTCAGCTCCTGAATCACGAAGGCACCCTGTAGGGGGTTCTCGTTCTTGGCGAGACCCAGTTCCCGATTGATGATCAGTTGGATGGCCATGGCGCGGCGCACGCTCGCTTCCGTCGGGGTCGTGATGGCTTCATCGTACGCATTGGTGTGCAGAGAATTGCAGTTGTCGTAAATCGCGTACAGCGCTTGCAGCGTCGTCCGGATGTCGTTGAAGTCGATTTCCTGCGCATGCAGCGAACGCCCGCTGGTTTGAATGTGATACTTCAGCTTCTGTGACCGCTCGTTGGCTCCATATCGACGCTTCATGGCGGTGGACCAGATGCGGCGGGCCACGCGACCGATCACCGCGTACTCCGGGTCGATCCCGTTCGAGAAGAAGAAGCTGAGGTTGGGCGCAAAATCATCGATGGCCATACCACGCTTCAGGTAGTACTCCACATAGGTGAAGCCATTGGCGAGCGTGAAAGCCAGCTGACTGATGGGGTTCGCTCCGGCCTCCGCGATGTGGTATCCGCTGATCGACACGGAGTAGTAGTTCTTGACGGCGTGGTCGATGAAATACTGCTGGACGTCGCCCATCATGCGCAGCGCGAATTCGGTGCTGAAAATACAGGTGTTCTGGGCCTGATCCTCCTTCAGGATGTCGGCCTGCACCGTCCCCCGCACGTTGCTCAGCGTGCGGGCCTTGATGTCCTGGTAGACCTCCGGCGACACCAGCATATCGCCGGTTACCCCGAGGGTTCTCAGGCCGAACAGGCGGTCCCCTTCTGGCCGGTCGCTGCCCCGGTAGACTGGTGCAGCCAGACCCTTTTCGCGGAAATAGGCCTGGATTCGGCCCTCCGCCTGTTCCCACTGGTTCGTTTGCAGCAGGTGCGCTTCCACCTGCTGGTCGATGGCGGTGTTGAGAAAGAAGGCCAGAATCACGGGCGCAGGCCCATTGATGGTCATGGACACCGAGGTCGAAGGCGCACACAGGTCGAACCCTGAATACAGCTTCTTGGCATCGTCCAGCGTGCAGATCGAGACGCCCGAATTGCCGATCTTGCCGAGCACGTCCGGCGGCGTGGCCGGGTCCTCGCCATACAGCGTCACCGAATCGAAGGCCGTCGACAGACGAATGGCAGGCTGGCCGGCGGAGAGGTAGTGGAAGCGCTTGTTGGTGCGCTCCGGGGTGCCTTCCCCCGCGAACTGGCGCGTGGGGTCCTCGCCCTGCCGCTTGTACTCGAAGACTCCCGCGGTGAAAGGATACTGCCCAGGGACGTTCTCCAGCAGGAGCCAGGCCAGCAGGTCTCCCCAGTCTCGGTAATCGGGAACGGCCACCTTGGGAATCTCCAGCCCGGACAAGGTGCGGGTGGTGTTCTCCACCTGAATGGTCTTCCCGCGCACCTCGTAGGTGTGAATGGGGGCGCGATGGGCCCGCGCGCGGTCCGGCCAGGCCTGCAGGAGAGCCAGATGGTCTCGGTCGAGGTCGAGCAAGGCGGCCTGGTAGCGCTGGCGAAGCAGCCGAACGGCGGGTTCCAGCTTCGCATCGCTGAGACTGTCCGGCGCGTAGAGTTGTGCCTGTGGCGGCACCGGGTCTCCCAAGGCCTGCAACACCGCCGCAAAGGCATAGGCCTCGCTGGCGCGGGCTGCTTGTTGACGCGCGTCCGTCTTGTGCGCCTGCACGGCGTCCGCAATCTCAGCCAAGTAACGTTCCCGCTCCGGGGGAATGATGGCCTGGCGTCGGCTGTCACGGTCCGTGACCTCGATGTCGGGATGCCACGCCTCGCCGGTTTTGCGGGCCAACACGTCCAGCAGATTCACGTACAGCCAGTTCGTACCCGCATCGTTGAACTGGGAAGCCACGGTGCCGAACACAGGCATGGCGTCCGCCGGCTCGGAGAATCGCTTGTGGTTGCGCTGATACTGTTTTTTGACGTCCCGCAAGGCGTCTTCGGCGCCTCGCTTGTCGAACTTGTTGATCGCCACCACGTCGGCGAAATCAAGCATGTCGATCTTCTCGAGCTGGCTCGCGGCCCCGAATTCGGAGGTCATGACATAGAGCGAAACGTCCACGAGATCGATGATGGCAGAGTCGGACTGGCCGATGCCGGCAGTTTCTACAATGACAAGGTCGAAACCGATCGCGCGGGTCACGGCGATCGCCTCCGCCAGCGCGCCGGAGGTGGCCACGTGCGCGGCGCGGGTGGCCAGCGAGCGCATGTACACGCGTGCATCGTAGATCGCATTCATGCGGATGCGGTCGCCCAGCAGGGCTCCTCCGGTTTTGCGCTTGGAGGGATCCACCGACAGGATGGCCACCCGCCTGTCGGGAAAATCGCGCAGCAGGCGACGCACCAGCTCGTCCGTCAGGCTGGATTTGCCCGCCCCCCCCGTGCCCGTGATGCCCAGGACCGGGGCCCGGCGCGGGCTCTGAGCGGTGGTGAGGGCCTGTCGCCAGTCCGTCGCGACGCCGGCCTCGATCGCCGTGATCACCCTCGCCACGGCCTTGGCGTTGGCGGCCGTGACGGCAGACGGATCTGGCAAGGGGTGCTCGGCCATGGGGTAGTCGCAGGCCGCCACCATCTGGTCGATCATGCCCTGTAGGCCCAAAGTACGGCCATCTTCGGGGGAGAAAATCTTGGTCACGCCGCCGGCTTCAAGCTCGGCAATCTCGGCCGGTACGATCACCCCGCCCCCGCCGCCGAAGACCTTGATGTGGCCGGCCCCGCGCGCGCGCAAGAGTTCCACGGCGTAGCGGAAGTACTCCATATGCCCGCCTTGGTAGCTGGAAATGGCGATGCCGTGGGCGTCCTCCTGGATGGCGGTCTCCACCACCTCCGCCACCGAGCGATTGTGGCCGAGGTGGATCACCTCAACCCCCGTATCCTGGAGGATGCGGCGCATGATGTTGATGGCAGCGTCATGTCCGTCAAACAGGGCCGCCGCCGTCACGAACCGAACGTTGGAGGTCGGCGTGTAGGGCGAGGGACGGGAGGAAGACGGCGCGGGAGCTTCGGCGGTCACAGCGGTTCCTCGAAAGATTCTGGGCCGCGACGGGCGCGGATTTCAGAATTTTAACACGCGCGCGGGAGGGGGGCGATGTGCAGCGAGGCCCAGGCGGCGGGTATGGAAGGGGTGTCTCTGGAGTGCGCATGACCGTTCAACTTCGCTGTCCCTGCTGTGGTCGCCAGATGCCGTCTTCGTGTCGGTACTGTGCCATCTGTGGCGCCCGCCTTCCGCCTGCGCTGCAGGCCGGCGTGTTGGTGGCAGGTCGGTACCAGGTGCTGCGCGTGCTGACCGTGCAAGGCCACCATCTCAGCACCTACCAGGCGCTCGACAAGAGCAGCGGCGAGACCGTCACGCTCAAGGAACTGCGGGACGACCTGCGCACGGATCCCGCTTCCCAGCATCAATTGCGGGAGGAACTGAAACACCTTTGCGCCCTTCGCATCGCCGGTGTTCCCCCGATTCAGAGCGTGATTCGTCACGAGGACCGGGCCTACCTCGTCTGTTCGTTCGTGCCCGGTCATACCCTTCGCCAATTGATGGCCCGGCAGGGGCGCTTGAGCTTGGAGCAAGCCCGTGCGCTGTTGCAGGGGGTGGCCCAGATCCTGGTCCAGTTGCATCGCGAATTCCCTCCGATGCTGCACCTGGACATCAACCCCGATAACATTCTGCTGACCGCCTGGCACGAGGCCACCCTGATCGACCCCTCCTGGCTCAAGGCGCTGGGGCTTCCGTATGCCCATCGTCCTCCCTTCTGGACCGAAGCCTACGCCGCTCCCGAAGCCCTGCGGGCACAGGCTGGACCAGCCAGTGACCTGTACAGCCTGGGCGTGACGGTCCTGGAGGCCGTGACGGGAATCCCGGCTCCGCGACTGCAACACCCCACGACCAATCAGATGCACTGGGACGACCTGCCGGATGCGGGACTGCAGAAGTTGTTGCTGGCATTGGTGGAACCCCAACCGGCCAATCGGCTCGAATCGGCCGAGCGTTTGCTGGCTTACTTGCATGATCCCCGCACGCCGCTCACGCCGGGTGGAATGCCTCGCGCAGTCGCCCCCCAGGCCCAGCTGGCGCTGCCGGTTCCGTTTTCACCACCCGTCGCCACCGGTTTGCACGGGCATCCCCTGCCCCCTCAAGGGGTCCCGCCAGCCGCTGCACCCGTTTCTCCAGGTATGGCCGCTGCGCCTGGCTACTCCGCTCCATCGCCCGCTTACGCGTCGCCAGTGCCGGGGCCGGCGGCGCCCCCCGCCTATCCGGCGCCGAATCCGTTGCCCACGGGCCCCGCTCCGGCCTCCTTCGACCCCTTTCCGCCGGCGACGGCTCCAGGGACTTATCCGGGGACGCCACCAGGGAGTGCGCCTGCCTTCGACCCCTTCGCACCGACCCCGGCCACGCTGGTCCCTGGCGTGTCGCCGGCCCCCTTCGACCCCTTCGCGTCTGCGTCCCCCTACCCCGTTGCCCCCAGCCAGGCAGCGCCTCCGGCCGCCTATGGGGCGGCGCCCTATCCGGTTGCTGGCCACCCACATCCGCAGGCCTATGCCAACCCTCCCTATCCGACCGCGCCGCCAGCCCCCGTGGCCGCGCCGCCGCAGGCCTATGTCGTCTCCTCACCGGCACCGCCTCCCGTGCCCGCGGCGCCTGTCCAGCCCCCGCCTCCCGTGCCTGCGCGGAATCCATTGGCCGACCTCACGTTGACCGCTGCCGCCGCGGCCGAACTGCGTCAGGCGCCCCCGGCGCGTGAGCGAGAGAACGGTCTGCGCCCCCGCCAGGAATCTGGCGTGGATGCTTTCCGGGAGGAGGCGCTCACCTCGGAGCCGGTCGCCTATGAAACGGTTGATTACGTCCCACCGAGTGCGCCCCCGGTGTCCTCCGGGACCCCCTTGCCGGCCCGTCGGCGGGTCCCTGTCGAATTGATTGACAACATTGACGACATGTCGACCGAGGACGGCTTGGAGGCCTTGTTGGCCCTCTACGAAGAGCAGAATCTCTGAGAGCGCTAACCCGGCCAGGTCTCAGGCCCGCTCCGAGGAGAGGTCGCACAGAGCGTTGGGCTGAGACGATGCGTCCAGGCCATTCCGCTCACCGTTCTGCCCACCGTACTCGACCTTCTTGACGTGGAACAGGACGTCTTCCAGCACCCGACGATTGCCCGCGGTGAGGTCTGCGAGCACGCCGAACAACATCATCTGAAAGCCGATGATGCCGCAGGCAGCGGCGACCAGCAGGGATTGGACGTGCCCTCCGCCGCCGTCCGTCCAGTAAAAGTACAGAAACCTCAGCAGCAGGAGGAAACCCGGCAACGCAAAGCTGAGCCCGGCCAGGGCGAAGACCCGCAGGGGCTGGTACATGGCGTAGATGCGCAGGATCGTGGCAGCCGAACGCAGCGTGTACTGCCAGATGCCATCAAAAAGCCTGGATGGACGTTCGGCCCGGTTGGTTCGAACCGGCACGTGGGTGATGCGCAAACCGCGATTGCCGGCCTGAATCAGGGTTTCTAGCGTGTAAGTAAAGTCCGAGAACACAATCGTCCGCATGGCCGCTTCGCGACTGATGGCGCGGAAGCCGCTGGTGGTGTCCGGGATGCGCGTGTTAGAGGCCTGCCGCACGACCCAACTGCCCATCTTTTGAAGGCGCCGTTTCAGCGGTGAGAAGGCTTCCACGCCAGGTCCCCAGCGTTCGCCCACCACGAGATCCGCCTGGTTTTTGAGCACCGGAGCGACCAGGGATCCGATGTCCTCGCCGGCGTATTGATTGTCGGCGTCCGTGTTGACGATGACATCCGCGCCCATTCGCAACGCCGCATCCAGTCCTGCCACGAATGCGCGGGCCAGTCCTTTGTGCTGGCCGAGTTCCAGCACCTGGTCCACGCCGGCTCGACGCGCCACTTCCGCCGTCTGATCGGTTGACCCGTCGTCGATGACCAGGATCTCCACCCGGTCCACACCTGGCACCTGCAATGGCAGGGCCGCCAGCGTCACGGGGAGGGTGGCGGCCTCGTTGTAACAGGGAATCTGGATGACCAGTTTCACGCGGTGCGACCGAACCCCAGGGGCAGTTGCCAGGCTCCGCCGCACGGGCCGGACAGCCTCAGAACCGAATCGCCTTCACCATAGCACGGAGAGGGCGGAAGCGGCAGGGGCCATCACGTGAGGGGCGGGCCTCAGCGCATCATCGAGGTGCGCATGGCCTCGTCTCGGCGCTTCTGCCAGGTGTCGGCCAGGCGGCGGGCCACGTCCTTTTGCTGCAAGGTAAGGTCGCGCGTGGTCCTGTCCCACATGCCGCGCGCGTCGACTCGTCCCGTGCGGAGGGCAATCTGGTACCAGGACGCGGCCGTCACCGGGTCCCGTTTGACACCGCGGCCCTTGGCGAACATGTCGCCCAGGTGAATCAGGGCTTCCGTTCCTCCCTCCTGCGCGGAGCGTTCCAACAGCTTCAGAGCCTCGGCATCATCGCGCGGGACTCCCTCGCCATTGGCGTGCAATACCGCCAGGTTGAACAGGGCCTGGGCGTCTCCTCGGTTACCTGCCTTGCGGAACCAGTGGGCGGCCTTGACGGGGTCGCGGGGCACACCGGCGCCGCGGTAGTGCATGACCCCCAAACACACTTCACCGCCTGGATGTTCCTGCTCTGCGGCCCGCTCGAACCAGGTCACGGCCATGCGATCATCTTCATTCACCCCTTCGCCCGCATCCAGCATCAAGCCGAGGGCGACCTGGGCATCCGCGTGATTCGCATCAGCCGCTTTGAGGTACCAATCCACTGCGCGGACGTTGTTCTCGCTCACGCCGATGCCGCCGTCCAGCATGTGCCCCACGCTGTACATGGCCTGAGGAAGGCCTTTTTCTGCCGCGCGGAGGTACCATTTGAAGGCACTGGCTTTGTCCGCTGCGACTCCGATGCCGTGATCGTGGAGGTAGCCCAGGCGGAACTGGGCCTGCACCTCGCCCCGTTCGGCAGCCAGCCGATACCAGCGGGCCGCGGTGACTTCATCCTTGGCGACGCCCAGGCCATACTCGTGAATGACACCCAAGTGGACCAGGGCTTCCACATTCCCTGCCGCGGCGGACTTGCGAAAGGCCTCCACATTAGCGGTGAGGGCATCGGAGTTCGCGGGTCTGGCCTGTACAGGTTGAGACAAGCCCAGCACACAGGCGAGCACGAGGGTCACGTTCGAAAGGATGCGGCTCAAGGGAAACTCCCGGCGCGATGGGCGCCCAAACGGGGCCCTCACCTGCTCAGGAACCCCTGAAAGCACCTTAGCCTGGGGCGTGGGAGATTTCTGTGACCCATGCGATGGAGGTCAGCGACCTGAACGCCCCTGGTCTCTTCATCACGACAAAAAAAAGCCCGCTCCGGTCTCCGGAGCGGGCGGGGTTCGCCACGTGTCAGCGTGCGGGGGCTCCGGCTTTCTGCCTCAGCAGGTTGAGGGCCCCACCAGCGTGGAACCAGCCGATTTGCTCCTGGTTCATGGTGTGATGCAACGCAATCACTTCCTGAGTTCCGTCGCGATGCTTGATCAGCGCGTTGATGGTCGTATGCGGCGCGAGGTCTTGCAGGTTTTCCAGCGAAAGCGTGTCGCCTTCCTGAATCTTCTCGTAGTCGGACGGATCGACGAACGTCAGGGGCAGAATGCCCTGCTTCTTGAGGTTGGTTTCGTGGATGCGGGCAAATGACCGCACGATCACGGCCGCACCGCCCAGAAAACGCGGGCTCATGGCCGCGTGTTCCCGGCTGCTGCCCTCTCCATAGTTTTCATCGCCGATGACCACCCAGCGATGACCACGTGCCTTGTAATCGCGTGCCACAGCCGGCACGTCCTGGTTGATTTCCCGCGTGAAGGCGTTCTGGGTCGTGCCCCGTTCGCCGGTCCACGCATTGATCGCCCCGGTGAGCATGTTGTCCGAAATGCGGTCGAGGTGTCCACGGAAGCGCAGCCAGGGGCCGGCGGGGGAGATATGGTCCGTGGTCGTCTTGCCCTTGGTTTTGATCAGAACGGGCATGTCGGCGTACTCCGCCACGACCAACCGACTGAACGGTTCCAGAATTTGCAGACGCTCGGAGCCTTCTGGCACCACGACCTGGACCTTTTCCGGGTCCGCCGCCGGCGCCTCGTAGGCAAAGCGGCGCCCCACGTAGCCGTTTGGTGGCACTTCGGGCGAAGGGGTCGGTGCGGTGAGCTTGATGCGCTTCCCGTCTGGAGCGGCGAGATCGTCCGTCAGGGGGTTGAACGCCAACGAACCTGCCAGGCCCAGGGCGATCGTGATCTCAGGGCTCGCCACGAAGGCGAAGGTTTCGGGGTTGGCGTCGTTCCGCCCCGGGAAGTTCCGGTTGAACGAACTCACGATGGTGTTCTTCTCACCCTTCTTGAACTCGTCGCGCTTCCACTGACCGATGCAAGGCCCACACGCGTTGGCCATGACCACCGCGCCGATGTCCTCGAACGCGACGGTCAAGCCGTCCCGCCGAGCCGTTTCGAACACGGCCGCCGAACCAGGCGAGATCGACAGCTTGGCCGCGCTCTTGCTCCCCACTTGGGCGGCTTGGGCGGCCACCTGGGAGGCCCGGTGCATGTCTTCGTAGCTTGAGTTGGTGCAGGAGCCGATCAAGGCCGCCGACACTTCCATCGGCCAGCCCTGGGCCTTCGCGTCCGCTGCCAGGCGCGAGATCGGGCGCGCGTAATCGGGGCTATGAGGACCCACGATGTGAGGTTCAAGGGTGGAGAGGTCGAGTTCCAGCACCTGGTCATAGAAACGCTCGGGCGCCGCCAGCACCTCGGCATCCGGCACCAGCAGGTGCTGATAAGCCTCAATGACCGGTACCAGGTCCGCCCGCTCGGTGGCTTCCAGATAGACCCGCATGCGTGCGTCGTAAGGGAACACCGAAGATGTGGCGCCAATTTCAGCGCCCATGTTGCAGATGGTGGCCTTGCCGGTGCAGGAAAGCGACTCGGTTCCAGGACCGAAGTATTCCACGATGGCGTTGGTGCCCCCCTTGACCGTCAATTGGCCCGCCACCCACAGAATGATGTCCTTCGGAGAGGCCCATCCGTTGAGCGTGCCCGTCAGTTTCACCCCAATCAGCTTGGGCTGCAGCAATTCCCAGGCAAAACCAGCCATGACGTCCACGGTGTCCGCGCCACCGACCCCAACCGCAATCATTCCAAGGCCGCCGGCGTTGGGCGTGTGGGAGTCCGAACCGATCATCAGGGTGCCCGGCGCGGCATAGTTTTCCAGAACCACCTGGTGGATGATGCCCGAGCCGGGGCCCCAGAACCCCATCCCATACTTGGACGCTGCTGAGCGCAGAAAATCGTAGACTTCGCGGTTGGTGATGCTGGCCACTTCCGTGTCCTTGGCAGCGCCCTGATAGGCCTGAATCAAGTGGTCGGCGTGGACGGTGGTCGGGACGGCGGTCTGGAACACTCCGGCCTGCATGAACTGGAGAATGGCCATCTGAGCCGTTGCATCCTGCATGATCACCCGGTCGGGTCGGAGCATCAGGTAGGCTTTGCCTGCATCGATCGGCTGGCTCTGCGGCTGGTCAAGGTGACCGAACAGAATCTTCTCCGACAGCGTCAACGGCCGCTTGAGACGGTCGCGCACGATGGCGACGTTTTCGGCCATCTTTTCATAGGTGGCGCGCAACGCATCAGGGGTGGTCTCGATGGTGGGCATGGAATCCTCCGGGATGATTTCGTACGGGGAGCTTTCAAGCCTCAAGGGCTTGGGAGAACAGGCCAGGAAGGGTTACTGGGCTCTGACCAGTTCGAGCAGCTTTTGCCTGATCTGCGCGGGTTGCGGCACGCTGGCGTCTTCCAGCGGGGGCGAGAGTCCAATGCCCGGCACATCCGCACCAGCCAGCAGACTGGGGGGCGCCTCCAGGTGATAGAAGCAACGCTCGATCAGCTTGCGAATCACGTGCTCACCAAAGTTGGTGACCTCGGTGTCTTCGTTCACCACCAGCACGCGCCCCGTCTTTCGGACCGACTCTGCGATGGTATCCATGTCGAGCGGATAGATGGTTCTCAGGTCGATCACCTCCGCCGAGACGCCCTCCTTCTCAGCCAATTCCTGCGCCACCTGGACGCACATAGGCAACATGCGACTGTAGGAAATGACGGTGACATCTCGACCTGGACGGGCGACGTGGGCGCGGCCGATTTCAACGGTGTAATCCGTTAACCCTTCTGGCCAACGCGGTTTCCAATCGCTTCGGTCGCCCAACGGCGCGTTGATCATCGCGTCCAGTTCCCGCCGGTCCGCGGGTTCGCCAGGAATCAACTCATCCCCGATGGCCCGCATCAGTGCCTTCGACTTGAGGTACATCACCGGGTTTGGTTCTTTGATGGCCGCGATCATCAGTCCGTAGGCGTCTCGGGCGTTCGAGGGGGCCACAATCTTCCAGCCGGGGATGTGCGAGGCCACGCTCTCGAACGAGTGAGAGTGATAGATAGAGCCGTGGATGCCTGCCCCCACCGGGGTCATCACCACCATGGGCAAGTGGTACTGGCCATAGCTCGACCAATGGCAATTCCCAGCCAGCTTGAGCAGGTCGATGGTGTTGAAGATGTAGTCCGCGAACTGAATCTCGGCAACCGGCTTCCCTCCGGCCATTGCGATGCCCATGGCGGTACCGATGATGCCCCGCTCGTCGAGCGGTGAATTCCAGGCGGTCTGAAGGCCCTGGGTCGCGGTAAACACGCCACCCAGCGGCGGTCCCACATCTTCCCCGAAGATGTCCGTTACGCCGAGGTGCTGTTCGCCGTAATGCAGTGCGAGTCGAATGGCTTGCGCGATCGTGGCCATGATGTCATTACCTCGCAGAGACGTCGGGCGAGACGAATTCGGGACGCTCGCCGTCGAAATAAATGAACCGGTCGCGGTCGGTGGCCAGGGGTTCGGACAGCACCTGCCTCAGGTCGTCCTTCATCTGCGCCCGGATGCGTTCCCAGGTGGCTTCGCATTCTGCCCGAGAGAGCAGGCCCTCTTCCTCGAGATGGGCTTCAAAACGGAGAATCGGATCGACCTCATCGGGCACTCGGTTGCCCCCAGAGGCCGAAGAGTGACCGTGCAGGCGACTGACGTTGGCCTGAAGACAGAACGGCTTTCGCTCGGTCCGAATGTAGTACATCGCCTCCGCAATGGCTTTCCAACTTTCGAGCACATCATTGCCATCGACCACCGCCCAGCGAATGCCGTAGGGCTCCGCACGCCGAGCCAGGTTGCCACTGCTCTGAACCTGGCCTGCCGGGGTGGAAATACCAAAGCCGTTGTGATTGACGATGATCAGGATAGGCAACTCGCAGCCAGGCCGGGTTGCCCAGTTGAGACAGGAGGCGAAGTCTCCTTCCGCCGAGCCGGCGTCTCCCCCGTTCACGATGGTGAGACCGTCCCCGCCGTGCCGTTTTTGCACCCAAGCGGTCCCGGGCGCCATGACGTACTGGGTCTCGATGGTTGGCGTCACCGGCGTGACATTCCAGGCGTGAATGGCGTAGTGGTTCACGAAGTTCCGACCCCCTGAATATGGGTCGGTTTGGGTGGAGCGCATCTGCCGCAGCGTGTCGATCGGGCGAGCGCCCATCGCCACCAAGATGGGATTGCTTCGGTAGTGCAGGTGCAGGTAGTCGAAGTCCGGCCCGCAGCCTTTTTTGACCTGCATGCCCAAACTGACGCCGAAGGCCTCTTCCCCGGGACCACCGATCCAGAAGAAGCCTTGGCCAGAGCGGTTCATCGAGATGGTCACCTCGTCGATGACCCGGCTCGTCACCATCGCCTCGTACATCTTTTTTTTGAGGTCAGGTGTCAGGTCGGGCGCTCGGTGGACGGGCGCGGCGCTGGCTTCTGGGTGGGTGGTCATTTGGGAATTCCTTCTTGTTTCCTCATCCGGATGGCCGTTCGAGAGCTCTTCAGTGTATCACAGCTTTCGGCGCTGGGAACGCCCGCTCCGGGGGCTCATCGCCCTGATTGGCCCTTCGTGATGGCAAGCGCGTACAATGAAGGTCCGCGTGGTGGCTGGTGGGCGTCTGACCCACGTCACCCCTTCTGAGGAGGCGACCTCCAGTGATTCAAGACCCCGCCGATGCTGCGAAGCAAGTCCGTAACCGTTGGCTGCTGGCGATCGGAGCGACCCTGTTGTTGGCAACCACCTTCTGGTGGCAGGCTTATTCACGGGCAGCGCTGCGACAGCACGAGGCCCGCATGGTGGCGGCCGATTTTCCCGCCCTTCGCCTTCAGCAAACGTCGGCTCAGGTGGATGAGTTTGGCCGGGTGTCCGTCAATGGCTTGTTGACGGAGCCGCCGCTGGCGGTGGGGTCCCTGCGTCTGATTCCTCAAGGGACCTACACGGCCTTGCTGATCGCCAATGACGGCAACCCCGCGCACATCAAAAAGGTGGAGCTCGTGATTGGGGCGAGGGACGCCAATCGTCGCTGGTATCCCCCTACCGCTGAAGCCGTGGCGAAAAGGCTCCAAGCCCCCTGAGGCTTGCGTGCTTGCCGGCAAGGTTTGAAACAAACTCCCCTCAACGTGATCCATGACCCTGCAATGGTGCCTGGAGACGGCTAAAATTTGGCCCGTGAAGGCGAAGCAGCCTTCCCTCCCGGGCCAGCGCCGGACAAGGCATCACATAGGGGTCAGCGAATATGGATTTCGAAAAGCTCGCCGAGGCATCACATCAGGCCTGGTTCGTCGCAATGGCACGCCAGGGCTGGGTGTTCGGCCCCCGGTTGAGTGCGGAGTTCAAAACCCATCCGTGGTTGAAGCCTTACCCAGGCTTGAGTGATAACACCAAAGAGGTGGTGCGCGCCCAGGTTCGAGGCTTGCTGCAAGCCCTCGAGGCGCAGGGCGTCACCAGCATCGCGGGCCTTGCCAATCAGATGCCTGCCGCGGCGGCTCCCCCGCCGCCCGTGCGGGCGGCGAGTGCGGAGCCGGTCTCCCCGCCTCCCCCGAAACCCGTGACGAGTGTTCCCTCCGCGGCTCCGAGCCCGGCGCTGGAGAAGACGGACGACGCGGGTCGGTCAGATGGTCAGGTGCTCGATCGAAAGGTGGATGCATCCGGGCGGATGCGGATCGGTTCCGGGTTGGTCAAGAAGGCAGAGTTGCTCAAGAGTGGAACCACTCAGGTGACGATCATCCAGAACGGGGACGTGATCGAAGTGCTGCCCTATGACCCCAACGCCAGCGGGGCGTTCTATGCCTCGGTGAATCCAGACGGCTTCATGTTGCCCAAGGCGATGCTGGCTGGCACTGGAGGTCAGGACTTTACTCTGACGATCACCCCTGGACGCTTGGTGGTCAAACCCAAGTCCTGACTCCTGGGGGCGGGTGGGAGCCCTCACACCCGAAGACCAGCCTGGAGGTCACTCCGATCACCAGCGGTCGGCTGGCTCTCAGAGGCGTGCGAACTGCCAGTCGGTCGGGCGGCCGTGGGCATACGGCATGACGCCGTGGAAAGGTCGCGGATCCTCGTCAAAGACCAGCGGCAGGAAATGGCGATCGCCCTCCCAGAGCGGCAACTCACCGCTGAGAAGGGCGCTGATGGGATGCCAGCAGAGCGAGCCCTCCTCGTTTCTGGTCCAAGGCGTTCCCTCGAACGCATCGACCAGAAAGATGAAGCCAAACCAGTTTTCTCCATTTGGGCCAAACCCCGGCCAGTTGATCGTGCCGCGCAACGCCATCGCCTCTACCACAATCCCGGCTTCTTCCATCAGCTCACGACGAATACAGGACACCGGACTCTCGTCTGGTTCCATCTTTCCGCCCAGTCCGTTCCATTTTCCCAGGTGGGCATCGTCTTGCCGGGCGTTCCGATGGACCAGCAACACCTGAGACCGGCTGGCATCTCGAACGTAGGCCAGGGTTCCGAGGATGGGCGTGTAGGGCATGGGGTTGGCCTTTCTTACGGGGCAGCGGCAGCACGCCCTGGGGAGGGTATCACCAGCAGCGCATTTGCCACGGGTCGCTCTGCTCCATCGGATGGACGACTGACCAGTTCTCCGCGAATCGTCATGGCCGCAGACCCGCCTCCGTCGAAGTTCAGCGCGTCCACGGCCCCGCGCTCCCGAAGAAACTCGGCCAGTTCCAGAAGCGTCAGACCCACACTGTGTCTGGGGGATCGTCCGTCCACCACCAGCAGCAGCAAATCCCCATCGGCCGTGATGCCAACTGCCGTCCGAGGGGCACGGCCGATGCCCACGTCCGCACGAAATTGCTCGCGCTCGGTCAGCAATTCGATGCGCCCGTTCATCAGCAAACGCGGTCCCGCTCCAATGATGTGGCGGACGTTGGGCATCAACTCGAACAAGGGCTGCTTGAAGACCAGGCGTTGCCCCAGCTTGAGACGGTTTGAAAGCCAATCGGCCACTTGCCCGTGGGCGGAGAGGACCCGGCCGCTGGGGGGAATTTCCCCGTTGCCGGTCACGGTATTCAGGATTCCGCCCTCAGCATCCAGCAACCATTCACGTCCATCCGGTGGGGTTCCAGTTCGGTTCCCGTAGCGAGAGGTGTAGGCTACCAGGCGATTGGCTCCTCGTGGCAGATTGATGCCATCCAGGTCGTATGACTCGCCTGAGGAAAGCACCACCCGCTCGGACAAGGAGGTCGGCCCGACCATGGCCCTATCGGGTGCCAGGAATAGCGCACTTCGATGGAATAAAGGGCCTGTCCACAATTCGCGATCGATCATCAGAAGGCCCAAGGGGTGTCCTGAACGCGTGGAGAAGTAAGCGCCATTGATCCCCGCGATTGCCCGACTGCGTCGCGCCATCGCCGAGACTGTCTCCACGCTGCCAAGAGACGAGCCAGCGCTGACGGGCACCACCTCGCTTGATCCTGGCCGTCTGGCGATGCGAATCAGATGGGCGGCCAATGGCCCCTCGTGAGAAGCTCGCCGCGTCCGCTCGTAGGTCACGCCAGGGGCGATGGCATCGGTGGTGCGCTGGTCGAAATAAATGGAAAATCGGACCGTCAGACCCGTCTCGGTTCGGGTCACGGTGCTGGGACACCAGTATTTCCAGGGCAATACCAGCGTGTATTCCGATTCGCCCACCTCCACACCGGCTCGGCCCAACACGCGATGGTCCAAGATCTGCAGGCCACTTGGCACGGTGGCGGAAGCCACGCGCAATCGCCAGCACTCCTCCGAGGCGCGCTCCTCGAAGGATGTGTCCGCCGGGCCGGGCAGGCGCAACTCCACCTCCGCTCCCTGCTCGCGCCAAGAAGCGGGTGCCCCGCTCGCCGATGGCGGCAGAGCGGGGTCATCCGGGCCCGACAAAGTTGGGTCAGCCGCAGCGGCGGACGGGCAGGCGAGCACGAGCCACAGAGCAAGCGCCACGACGCGGCCGGCCACCGGGTGCGTTTCCCCCAACACGACGGGGAGCGTTTAACTGACCAGCAGAGAATCCGTGACGGTGGAGCGCTTCAGGACACCGCCGCCTGTCGTGAATTTCTGCTCGATCGACTCGTAACCGCGGTCGATGTGGTGAAGACCAGAGATCTGCGTTCCACCCTGTGCCGCCAAGGCGGCGATGATCAGTGCGGCACCGGCGCGCAGGTCAGTCGCCTTGACCGGAGCCCCGGTCAAGCGGCGACTCCCCAAAATGACCGCCGCGTTTCCTTCGGTCTTGATGCAAGCGCCCATCCGCAGCAATTCGTCGACGTGGAGGAAGCGGTTTTCAAACACCGTTTCACTGATCATGCTGGTTCCAGGGATGGTCGCCAACAGGGCCATCATGGGGGCCTGCAGATCGGTCGGGAAGCCCGGGTAGGGCATCGTGCGCACGTCCACGGGGCGCAAATCTTCGTGGCCTTTGACAATCACGCTGTCTGGACCGTCGGGTTGGATCAACACACCCGCCTCGGTCAGCTTACTGACAACGGCTTGCATGTGGTCGACGCGAACGCCCTCAAGACGGAGTTCACCCCGCGTGATGGCGGCAGCCATCATGAAGGTACCGGCTTCAATGCGATCGGGAATGACCCGATGGCGGCACCCGCCGAGACGCTCGACTCCGTGAATGACAATCTGTTCCGTCCCAACGCCACGGATGTCTGCCCCCATCGCATTGAGCATGTCGGCCAGGTCGACAATTTCTGGCTCTTGGGCGCAATTTTCAATCACCGTGATGCCATCGGCGAGCGAGGCGGCCATCATGATGTTTTCCGTCGCCCCAACGCTGGGGTAGTCGAGATAGATGTTGGCACCATAGAGGCGGTCCGCATAGGCTTCCACGAAGCCGTGCTCGATCTGAACCGTGGCGCCCAGCGCTCGCAGCCCCTTGAGATGGAGGTCAACCGGGCGAGACCCGATCGCGCAACCGCCCGGGAGAGGAATCTTGGCGCGTCCCATGCGAGCCAGGACCGGCCCCAGCACGAAGAACGAGGCGCGCATGCGGGTCACGAGGTCGTAGGGGGCCGCGTACTGATTGACGCCGCTGCCATCCACGCGCAGACAGCCATTCGCAAAGGAAACTTCAGCCCCGAGGTGACCGAGCACTTCGGAGATCACGCGGACGTCCAGCAAATCGGGGACGTTCGACAGCTCGACCACGCCCTCCGACAGCACAGTGCCAGCAATCAGTGCCAGGGCCGAATTCTTTGCCCCGCTGATGCGCACCCGTCCCTTGAGCGTCTGTCCACCTTCGATGACGAGCCGTTCCACCTTACCGAACCTCCTAAGACCCTACCCTGTGAATTTTGCACATTTAGAACCAGTCTAGGAGCGTCTTGAATCTCGACTCTGTGATCTTTGACACAAGTTTTTTTCCTGGGTCGGACGAAAACTGCCGAAATGCTTGTCATCAAAGCGTCACAAGCTTCTTGTACCACCTAAGTAGATCTTGAATCGGCGCGATCACGTCGCGACTCAAGTCTGCTCCATGAGGAAATCCCTGGGTCGCGGTTAAACGACGCTCAGTCTGCGGCCTTGGATATTTCGCTGGGGCCGGCTGACCGTGGTGGGTGGCGTGTTTGCCTTATCTGCCGGCTGGGGCTTCGCGTCTCGTTGGCGACTCGCCGCGAGCCAGAAGTCGAGCCCGATGCTCGTCGCGATGATGATCAGGAAGGGCAAGGCCGGCAGGCTGAATCCGGCCCAAAGGGCAATGCCTGCGGTGGCCAGGCTGCTGATGGACAGCACCTTGCTGAGGGAGGAAGCGTGTGGCTGTCGGAAGACATCGATCATGGTTTTCGCTGAGATGGCGACTCCTGCCACGTTCAGAGCCGGCAAGATGCGGTTCATGTTGCCCAGCCAACGACCGCCCGGTGTTTTGGCCATTTCCCCAGCGGCGGACAGGAGGCTGTTGGCCGTGGGAGCCAGCCAGTCACTGCGGCCGGCCAGTTTGAGGGCGAAGCGTGCGATCGCCAGAACCGACACGCAGAGGGTTCGCGCGACGACGGCCAGGTCCACCAGGCCGACCCCGGCGTCCACGGCTGCTTTGGCCCGTTGCGCCCCGCTGGCCCGTGGCTCGATGATGGTCTGAACATGTTTGCCGACTTGAACGACCTGTGATTTGACCTTCTCGTCGCCACTGTTCAGCAGCCAGGCAGCGGCCAGGGCCCCCAAGCCCTTGCTGGCGATGCGCGGGGCGAGTTTGTCGGCCGCGAGCGACATCGCGGCGGCCGCTCCATAGGTGTCACCCTTGACGACGTTGGTGAGGCCGCGTAGAAGCGCGCTGCTCCCACTGAGTGACGCAGCGGCGGAGGCATGGGTGGCCAGCGTATCGGCGCCGAGTTGCAAGGCGTCGGCTGCCAGTTTGACCGGGTCGTCGTTTTGGGCCGCCTTCAAGGCGGAGGCAGCGCTGCTCAGGACGGGCAGGGCCTTGGCCGCCATGGCCACTTTCGATTCGACCACCGGGTCTACGCTGGCTGGCGTCAAGCTTGCTGGGTTGGCTGGAATCGGCTCCACGCTCCTCTTCCCCATGTGATGGGCCCTCTCCCAGGCCACACCTGCCTTATGAGACGCATCCTGGCGAAGCTTGCGTTAAATCGCTGTTAATGTCGCGTGGTTGTGATGCGGAGGGACTGTTGAAGAGGGACGTTCAGGCGGATGTCCATGCCCGATGGGAGGGGGGTATAATGCCCCGGGCCGGGCTTGTCTGGTTCGCTCCGTGGAGTTTACATGCGGCATCATCTCCATCGAATGCACGAAGCCGTGCTTCGGTCGGCTCCCATCCGTCCGGGCGACCGAATTCTTTACGTCGGCTGCGATCGCGGGGCCTTCACCCCGGCGATGGCGGATCAGCTTGCTCGCTCCAGCGAATTGGTGGCGGTGGACTTTTCGCAGGTCCCGCTTCAACGGGTGGAGCGCTTGATGGCCCAGGTGCAGCGGAAGAATTTTCTATTTTTTCGGCTGAGTCAGCCCCTGATACCCTTTGCGGATGAATATTTCGACCTGGTGATCGCCTATGGTTCCCAGCACGCTCTGCCCCGTCCCGACCTGGTCCTTGACGAACTGGATCGCGTCTTGAAGCCGGAGGGCAGGCTGTACTGGCACGATGTGGACCCCACGGCGCATCGTCCTTGGACCCGCTTGGTGAACTGGCTTTTCTTCTGGCGCAAACGCCCCGCCTCTGCGCAGACTCTTTCTGATGTTCGGCGCAGGATGAGCCGGTATTTCACCATCGAGTTCTATCGTCGTTGGACCCACACCTGGGGCCGGCAAAGCTGTCTGTTGGTCGGGCGCAAGCCACGGGTGGATTGATGGCTTCCGGCTGCCCTCTCTGAAGGGGGGGGGCGGAAGTCCCCGCGCGCCTCTTCCCGCCCATACCAAAGACCGCCAGAGCGTTCGCCCTGGCGGTCTCTTCCATGACAGGATTGACTGGCTGATTCAACTGAGGTAGCCGCGCAGTTGCTCTTTTTGGAGCGACATGCGGAGCTTATTGAGCGCCTTGGCCTCGATCTGACGAACCCGCTCACGGGTCACGCCCATGTCGTGTCCGATGCCTTCCAGCGTGCGCTGTTGGCCGCCGTCCAACCCGAAGCGACGTCGAACGACGTAGCGTTCGCGCTCGGTGAGGTGGGTTTCCAGCAGATTGTTGACGTCTTCGCAGAGCATGCGTTGCAGGGCGGTGGCCGGCGGGCTCGCCGTGTGCTGGTCTCGGATGATGTCCCCCAGACGGGAATCTTCTTCCTTACCGATGGGCGTTTCCAGCGAGACGGGCTCCTGGTCAGCCTTGGTGATCTCGCGCAGCTTTTCGACCGTGATCTGCAGCTCTTCCGCTACTTCCGTTTCATTGGGTTGACGACCCAGCTTCTGGCTCATCAGGCGAATGGTCTTCTTCACGCGGCTGATGGTCTCCACCATGTGGACGGGGACCCGAATGGTCCGGCCCTGGTCCGCGATGGCCCGGGTGATGGCCTGACGGATCCACCAGGTGGCATAGGTGGAGAACTTGTAACCCTTGCGGTAGTCGTACTTCTCGGCCGCTCGCATCAGTCCCATGTTCCCCTCCTGGATCAAGTCCAGGAAGGAAAGCCCGCGACCCAGATGTTTCCGAGCGATGGACACGACCAACCGAAGGTTGGCCGACACCAACTTATGCTTGGCCTTTTCGCCTTCGGCCCCGCCGCGCGAGATCAGCCGAGCGAGTTCCAGTTCTTCGGCGTGCGTGATGAGGCGACGCTTGCCGATTTCCTGCAGATACATCCGGATCGAATCGTCCGATTGTTCGACGGCCGGGCCCGGGGTGGGGGCCACATTGACTCGCAGTTCATCCGTTTCTTCCGTCGTTTCCTCGGCGAGGTCCTCGACCACGGACGCTTCGGGTTCGGATTCTTCGATGCTCGGCCGTCCGGAGAGCAGGTCCGTTTCAGGCAAGAGGCCGGCTTCTTCGAAACCAGACCCGGTGCTACCATCGAGAGCGAGTTCGTCGGAGATGAGATTCGGCAATTGAAACCTCCTGGAATTTCCACCCGCCTACACGGGCAGCGGCTAATCTTCTTGACTTTCCTATTGTAAGTGGGACCGCCAAGGGGCACCTAACCCCAAATTGGCTCGATTTTGGCCGGAATTTAGCATCGGCGGGCTCGAAGTGACCGGTTATCGACGGCAGGCACGCTCAGGGGCGAAATTTTAAATTCGTTTTACATAGTTTTAACAAAAGCCCTGTTTTCTATATACCCGCCGCACGGCACGCACTTGCGTCCGTACTTGATTTTTTCCTGCTTCATGCGTCATGGTATGCGGCTGCCTGCGGCCCGGCCCAACTGAGGGGCGAGTGTTAAATGCAAATTAAATGCCCGGCCGGATCGAGGCCCTATGAAGCACTGGCGGCGGTCTATGACATGAGTGGCCAGTCACGTTTCAGTCTCAAGATGCTGGGCTACGGGCTGGAATTGCTGGCGCTGCATCGGATCCGGCCTGGTCGGGTGCTAGATCTGGCCTGCGGCACGGGGGCGGTGGCCGTGGCCCTCGCGCGTCGTCGCTTCGAGGTGACAGGGGTGGATGGCTCGGCCGCCATGCTGGCCCGTGCCCGGATGCGGGCGGAACGCTGGAATACGCGTGTTTGCTGGCAGCAAGCGGACCTGACCCGGTTGCCGGAACGGGCGGAACTGGGGGCTCCCGAGGGCTTTGATCTGGCCTGCTGTTTTTATGACAGCCTCAACCACCTGACGGATCCGGAAGCATTCCAGTCGGCACTCTGTGAAATGCGTCGGGTGCTCCGAGTGGGGGGACACTTGCTGTTCGATCTCAACACCCCGTTGGCGTACGAAAGCGTCTGGGGCAACTCGCGCGATGCTCACGTGGGGGAATCGTATGCGCGGTTCTGGCAATCCCACTGGTGCCCCGACAGACGTCTGGCCACGATGGATGCGACCTATTTCTGGCGCGAAGATTCGAACGACGCGACCTGGCAGCGCATCTCGGTGCGCCACCTGGCCCGCGGTTACACGGACGAACAAGTGAGACACGCATTGGCGAGAGCGGGCTTCGAAGTGCTTGCCGCCCATGCGGCCCTGCGTTTTGATCCGGTAGATGGCACGACGGACCGGGCGGCTTATCTGGTCAGGGCGGTTCAGGCGTCGACTTCCACTTCCGCTTCACAATCCCGACAGTAAGGGGTTTCGGGAATGGCCGTGAGGCGCTCCCGACCAATGCCCTCCTGGCATCGAATGCATTGCCCGTAATGGTTCTCAGCCATTCGCCGCAAGGCGCTCTCCACCAGTTGCAAGCGGTGCTTGTAACGTTCGAGCATGGAGACGTCGAGCGCCATCGCGTAGGTATCGGAGGCGTCGTCCACCCATTCACTGTCGCCTGAATTGGAGTAGGCATCCTGGACACTGTGTGAGCCGTGCGATTTGATGCTGCTGCGATGGGCGAGAATGTGCTCGTTCAGGCGTGCGCGGGTCCGCTCCAGCTCCTGCCGATGCTTGTCGAAAGCTGTCATCGCCTCTCCTCCACCCCTCCCTGGGCCCGGTCATCCGGGCTCAAGTGACCGCCGCTATGTGGCGCATCGTATCCGCTGGAGGCACGACTTGACATCCGCCGGATGCCCGATGAAGCTTGTCCGCGATGCATGTTGGCGCCTCCCCACTCGAGCGTTGGTTCACCCTGCGGCCTGGTCCCTACCGGCACATGCTCGGCGGCGCAGCCGTTGAGGCCTGGCCCCATGTCGCGTTGCAGGAGATGGTGGGGCCGCTGGAGTTCGATTTGGATTGGGGGTATGACACGCCACAAGGCTGTGATTCACTGCGTGCCTTGATTGCCGAAGACGAGGGCTTGCCGGCGGAGGATGGCGTGTTACTCACGCAAGGTGCCTCGGAGGGGAACTTTTTGGCCCTCGCCGCGCTGCTGTCGCCAGGGGATCGGGTGATCATGCAGTGGCCCATCTATCCGCAGTTGCGGGCCCTCGCGCAGGCCTGGGGGGCCCAGGTCCATCTCTGGAGGCCCTCAGACGGCCATTCATCCTGGGAGGTCGACACCCTGCTGGATGGGGTGGACAGCAGCGTGCGGTTGGTGGTTCTCAACTCGCCGCACAACCCGACCGGGCACTGTCTGGAACCGTCGGACCTTGCGCGCGTGGTGGAGGCTGTTCGCGGGACCACCAGAGGCCATTTGCTGCTGGATGAGGTGTATCGAGGACTGGCTCCCTCTCCCGGCTCCACCTTGCGGCGATTGGGGCCGGCGCGGTTGCTGGTGACCAATTCGGTTTCCAAGGCTTGGGGCCTGCCGGGCGCGCGGGTGGGCTGGTTGGCTGGTGATTCCAGCGTGCTGGCGGACGCCGTCCTCTGGCGGGAACACAATGGCCTGGCCCTCAGCAATACGGCGACGGCCTGGGTTCGGCACATCTGGCCTCACAAGGATCGGCTGATGGCTGCCAACCAGGCGATCCTGGCCCGCAATCGCGCGATGGTGGAGGCCTGGCTGGCGGAACGTCCCGACCTCAGGGGGGGGCTTTCGCCCCACGCAGGGGTGTGTCTGCTCGGAATCCACGCCGCCCTGCCGTTCGATGACCAGACGTTTGCCGAAGCCTGCTATCGCGATGACCGCGTGCTCGTCATCCCCGGCGGCACGATCGGCATGCCCGGCGTGTTGCGAGTCGGAATCGGTCAACGGGATGCCACAGTGCTCAAGGGGGGACTTGATTACCTGGACGCTCGCCTGTCGGCGTGGTCCCGAACTGGAGCGCCCTAGGTGGCACGTCAAGAATCAGGCGGAACACGCCAGGTCGAGACCGGGGGCCACCTGCTCGCCATTCGTTATCGCCATCCCGATAGCGGCTACACCGTGGCCTCCGTGGAGTCCGAGGGGGATTGTTGGACCCTGGTCACCGAACGAGGGCATGAACTGCACGCGGGGCTGAGGATCAAGGCCCTGGGGCGCTGGGGGGAACATCCGCGCCATGGGCGTCAGTTTTATGCCAAACGGGTGGACGCGGAGTTGCCGACAGAATCGGCGGCGATCATTCGGTTCCTGGCTTCCGGGGTGCTGCCTGGGATTGGTCCCCGTGCCGCAGAGACTCTGGTCGCGGCTTTCGGGGCCAGCGTATTCGCCATCCTGGATGACGCCCCGCAACGCTTGCACGGCATTCCAGGTTTGAGTTCCCATCGGGTGGGCCTGCTGCAACAGGCCTGGGCGGCTTTGAGGAAGCGAAGCGAGCGGTTGACGGCTTTGGAAGCCTCGGGTCTCAGTCGCTGGCAAGCGGTGAAGTGGGATGAGCGACACGGTGAAGTGGCGCTGTCGGCCCTGCGGGAAGACCCTTTCGCTCTCCTCGAACTGGACTCCTCCTGCTCGTTCGCAGAGGCTGAGCGACTCGCCAGTTCCCTGGGCCTGCCGGCTGAGGCGCCTGCGCGACTACAGGCTTGGCTGCTGAAGACGCTGCGTGAGGCGGCGGGAAATGGGCATACGGCTTGCGATGAAGAGGAACTCGTGGGCACCGTGCAAGCGCTGAGCGGCGTAGCACGGGCGCGCGTGGAGGCGAGTTTGCAGGCCGCTCTGGCGGCGGAGCGATTCGTTCGGTACCACGACCAGGCCACCGCGACGATCTCGATCGCAGAGTTGCCTGCCTGGCGGGACGAAGAGATGCTCGCGAAACGTGTCTCGGCCTTGCTGAAGAGGCCCGTCGAACTTCATCCCGAATGGCGGGAGATCGTGACCCGGGTGGCTCACGCCCAGGTCCCCCCTCCGTCGCCGCGCCAGCACGAGGCCGTGCAAGGAGCGCTGCAGCATCGCCTCTTTCTATTGAGCGGTGGTCCTGGCACGGGCAAGTCGACCACCGTGAGGTTTCTGTTGGCGGTCTTGGAGGCCCTGGAACAGGTGGTGCTGCTGGCTGCCCCGACCGGTCGGGCTGCACAGCGCCTGGCCGAACTCGCGCATCGACCCGCGATGACCTTGCACCGTTTGCTGGGCCTCCAACCAGCGGGAAGCGGCCTGCACCGGACGGATGCGGGTGTGCTGCCGGCTGACGTGGTGATCGTGGATGAAGCCACCATGATGGACCTGGAGCTCGCTCGCCACCTGCTGGAGGCGTTGCCCCCACTCGCACACCTGGTCCTGATCGGGGACACGGACCAACTGCCGTCGGTGGGACCAGGACAGGTCTTTCGGGACCTGATGCAAGACCCCCGCGTCGCACGGGTGACCCTGGAAACCGTGTTTCGCGTCTCGGGCAGCCTGGAACTGGTTCGCTGCGCTCACGCGATCCGACAGGGCGTTTCACCCGCGCTGCAGATACCGGGCACGGGGTCGGGAGGTGAAGCCTATTTCGTCGAGGCTGAGGGCGATGAGGCGGTCCGCTCGCGGCTGGTGAATGTCGCGACGAAGAGCCTTCCCTCACGCTTAGGGCTCGATCCCAGAACGGAAATACAGGTCCTGACCCCCGCGCTGCAGGGGCCGCTGGGGGCCCGCACCCTCAATGTCGATTTGCAGCGGCACCTTCATCTCGATGTGGGAGCTGATTCGGATCCGATCTTCGTGGTGGGCAACCGGGTGATGCAGTGTGCCAACGATCTCGAATTGGGGGTTTTCAATGGGGATGTGGGCGTGGTGGAGAGCATTGATCCGCCGCAGAAAATGGCCTGGATTCGCTTCGGGGAACGCTGCGTGGCTTATCCCTTCCGGCTGCGCCAGTTTCTGGAACCGGCGTGGGCCATCACGGTTCACAAGAGCCAGGGCAGTGAATACCCAGCGGTGGTCGTGGCGCTCTCCCTCTGTCACGGCCCACTGTTGCAGCGCGAGGTCCTTTACACGGCCTTCACGCGGGCACGCAGGGTGGTGGTGGTGGTGGGATCTTCTGCGGCCATCGAGCGAGCCGTGGCCCAGCCCTCCCCGGCTCGGCGGACCGGCCTGCGCTGGCATCTGGGACAGCTCGGGGGTGGGCCGTCCACATAAAAAAAAGGCCCCCTGATAACAGGAGGCCAACAGTGCTCAGGATGGGACTTGAACCCATACGGTTTCCCACACGCCCCTCAAACGTGCGCGTCTGCCAATTCCGCCACCTGAGCGCTAAGGGCATTGTGCCACAGTTGCCCCAGGAGGGCAACTGTGGCGCGACCAAGGCTTTAAAGGGTGTTCTGCCCGTTCTGGGCGTCGATGTTCAACAACTGGTTCAGCTGCGTCAGCTTGGATTCCAACGCGTGGGCCGTTTCGCTCATCTGAGTGAAGCGCGCACGCAGGTCCTCGTGCTCCCGTTTCAACGAGATGAAGGCATCCAGCAAGCCAGCCAGGTCACCCGGTTGAACGATGTCTGCCTCGTCGATCAGCGGCTCGTCCAGAGGCTCGAGGGTCGGCACATTATCGAGGTCGAGATTCCGCCGAATGGACCGAAGGCTGCGGTCGCTCTCGCGCAGATTCTTGATTTGCTGAAAAATGGCCACAATTTCAGGGGTGGCCGAATCGGCGGTGAGGGCGGTACGCAGGGTGTCAAAATTGCCCTGTCCCGCCGACTGGCGAGCACTCACGGGGTCGTGGTTCATGGTGAAGCCTCCTTGTACGCGCAAAGCATGTCATTATGTTACGACCCCGCGCGCGAAGGCACATGTGATCATGATCATAGTTTCTGTACTCAACGGGCCGAAATGCCTGGCTTCATCCTCCTTTGCAGCGGGCTGATCTGGATGATGCGTGAAACAGTACCAAGATCCAGCAAATCCCCGTGTGCGGGTCGTTAGCCAGGGCTGAACCACGGTGGAAGACATTCACGGATTGAAGCCAATGCTGCTCATGGGGCCTTCGTGGGCCTGGCCTGCTGTCTGCTTGATGCTCGGGCTGGCGATGCTGAGCGTGTTCTGGTGGCGTCGCCGTCGGTGGCTCGCCGGGCGAAGCCTGCCACATGACTCTGTCGGCCCCGTTTTCCAGCGAACGTCCGATGCCTTGGCGGGGTTGCGGCGCGCCGCGAAGGCCGGTGAAATCTCCGCTGAAGGTCTCCACCAGAACCTCTCGGACATCCTCCGCGCTCATCTTCATCAGCAATGGAAGTTGCCCGCTCAGGCTTTGACCAGCCCGGAGCTTTTGCACCATTGGGGGCAAACCACTGCGCCCGAGGGGGCGCGGCCGCTGCTCGCTCAGATTCTGGTGAACACGGACACCGCTCGTTTTTCTCCTTCTGAGGCCCTCGTGCCGGAAGGGCTGCACACGCTCGGGCAGGCGGAGCGCTTTCTTGAGCTGACGGGCGACGGCTGGCTTCGTTCGCTGGACGTGCCCCTTGCCGCTGGCGGGGCCAAGGCGGACGAGAGGAGGCCCGCTTGACCTGGGGGACTCCCACCGTGCTCGCCGCGTTGGCTGCGCTGCCCGTATTGCTGGTGCTGGCCTGGCGTGTCCTGCCCCGCGCGCATTCGACGTCATTTTCCTCCCTGCGCTTTCTGATGCACCGGGGTTGGCGAGGGCGTCTGGCAGATCCGATGGCCTGGACGCTGCGTTTGGCCGCGCTGTTCCTGCTGATCGCGGCGATCGCCCGCCCACAATGGGGCACCACCTGGATCGACGAGCGGCAAATGGCGGTGGACGTGATGTTGGCGCTCGACCTGTCCGGCTCGATGCGGGCAGAGGACTTTCAGCCGGAGAATCGATTGGTGGCGGCCAAACAGGTCATCGGGGAGTTTATTGGCAAGTCGACGGACCACCGGATGGGCCTGGTGGTTTTTGCTGGCCGCTCCCTCACCGTGGCGCCTCTGACCCTGGATCATGCGATGGTGCGGGAGGCGCTGGCCCGCGTTGATTTTCAGACCATTCGACAGGACGGAACGGCCATCGGCGATGCCATCGGCAATTGCTTGTATCGCCTGAAAGAGGCCAACTCGCGGGGGCGTGTGATCGTCCTGTTCACGGACGGCGAGAACAATTCGGGATACCTGGACCCGATTCGTGCGGCCGGGATGGCGAGGGTCAAGGGCATTCGCATCCATACGATTGCCGTGGGCAAGCCTGGTGGGGCCCCAATTCCGATGCCCAATGCGTTCGGCGAGAAGATCTACCTGCGCGACAGTGAGGGGCGCTTGATTCTCCCCCAGATCAACGAAGTCAGCTTGAAGCGGATCGCGGCCATTACCGGGGGCCGTTACTTCCGAGCCACGGACACCAGGGCGCTGCGAGCGGTGTATGACGAGATCAATCGCCTGGAGCGTTCCGAGGTGCAACGACAACGGCGGCGACGCCTGGAAGACCATTTCCAGGGCCTGGTCTGGTTGGCCCTGGCCCTGGTATTGCTGCGCTTCTGGACCTCCACCGGACGCATGCGGGTCTTGGAGGTAGGCGCGTGACGTTCCATCTGGCTGCGCCGGTTCTGCTGCTCTTGCTCCTGTGTCTGCCCGTTCTGCTGATGCGCGCCTGGGTCGACCGTCAGCGCGCCGCCGTGGCGCTCGAACAATTCAAAGCGGGGGCTGCACGTCGGGCCGCTGGGGAATGGCCGCGCGCGGGGCGGCAATTTCAGCAGAGCCTTCTGCTGCTGACCGCTCTGACCTGCTGCGTCTTGGCCTTGAGTGAGCCGCGTTGGGGCACGGCGCGTGCGACCGGCGAAGCCCGCACGGACGGCCAGCTGGTGCTGGTGCTGGACGTCAGCCGCAGCATGGGCGTGATGGACGTCCTCGGGGTGGCCAGGGCGGATGCGATGCGTCGTTTCCTGGAAACGCTGCTGCCTACCCTGTCCGGCTGGCGCTGTGGGGTGGTCTTGATGGCCGGTGACGCGGATGTCGTCTGTCCCTTGACCTCTGATCTGGAGGCGGTCAAGACGTTGCTGCAGCGGGCCAGGCCAGGGGAGGGCCCCGGCAAGGGGACGGACCTGGAGGCCGGTATTCGCGCGGCCCTGCCGCTGTTTCGTCCCGGGCCGCGGCACGTGCTTCTCTGCAGTGATGGCGAGGTGTTGTCCGGTGACATCGAACAGGCCGCCCGGCTCGCTCGAGACCAGCACGCGGTGCTCCTGACGGCTGTCTGTGGCACGGAGGAAGGGGGGCCGGTCCCGACCGAACCTGACATGTGGGGCAATCCAGGGTTCGTTCAGTACCGGGGGGAGACCATCACCAGCCGGGCCGCACCGGCCCTGCTGGCCAATCTGGCCGAGATCACCCGTGGCGTCTCTGTGGATCTGGCGGAGGCGACGGCGGTCGATGACGTCAGACGCTTTCTGGGGGCCGGTGCGGGGGAGGCGCCTCCCTCCCCTTCCGTGAGGTTCGCCCCCGCCGAGGTCTTGGAGCCCTTTCAGTGGCTGCTGGCGCTGGGCACGCTGTTCCTCTTGTTAGAGGCGTTGCTCGAACTCTACCGACGTCGCGTCAAGCATCCTTCTTTTTCCAGCGCGCTGCGCCTGGCGCTTGATCGTGCGTCGGCCATCGGGCCGGGCCTCATGGTTCCGGTGCTGGTGGGGGGCTGGGCCTGGCTGCCATCCTGGTACCTCAATCAGCAGGCCATCGAGGCCCAACGCGCCTCGGATGTGATACGCAGTGAAGCTCTGCTGCGCTCGGCCTTGCGTCAGGACCCTGGCTCGGCCCCCTTGCACGCCAATCTGGGCTGGTTGCGCTACCAGCAGGGCGATCTGGACCACGCCGAAAAGGAGTTCCAGGCTGCCTTGTCGACGGCCGCGGGCCATCAGCGGGGCACCCTTCGCTACAATCTCGGCAATGTTCATTTTCGGCAGGCTGAACGAGGCTCCGGACGTACGGGGTACGAGCAGGCGATCGCCGATTACGAGGCCGCGCTCCAACACTGGCCCGAAGATGCCGAGGCGCGTCAGAATCTGGCCTTGGCGCGACAGCGCCTGAAACAGGCGTCGCCCCCTCCCGCGTCGCCTTCACCCTCTCCGTCCGGCGGGCGCGCCGCCGCAGGCGCCGCTGGGGCCGTGGGCGTCAACCCGCCTTATCATCCCCCGGAGCTTTCCCAGTTGCCCACTCAGGCTGAAGTCGACTCGACGCTCAAGGCGTTGGAACAGGACGAGCGTCGTCGCCTGGCGGAAGAGAGTGGGAATCGCGCCCCCAGTCGGGCTGGCGAACTTCCGGACCCGGGGCGCTTGATCGAGCGTGCGCTGAGCGGGTTCGACTTGGAGCGGGATTGGTGATAGGTGTTTCATGTTGCGCGTTCGAGGAGGACTGAACCGATGTTGAAGTGGCTGGTGACGACGTTTCTTTCGGCAGCCTGCGTGGCTGTCTCCAGCTTGCCCGCCTGGGCGATTCCCACGGCGTTCAAGGCCATTGGCGAGGCCCAGACCTGGGATCAGGCACGCGCCGCTAGCAAGCCGGTGGCCAACACGCTGTACTACCAGGGCGGCCGGATCCGCCTGGAGATGGCCGCCCCGGTGAGTGCGGAGGGCGTGGCCCCGTTCAACGTCGTGCTCGCCAGCGAGGGAGGGCGCACGGTGATCTTGCTGAATCCCGCCGACAAGCAGGCCATGAAGATGGAGATGGCCTCCCTCGATGAGATGGCGGAAAACCGCTCCTTGCAGCAACTGAGTCAGTTCCGGTTGCGGGATTTTTCCACCACCTTCAAGGCGCGCAGTCGAGCCATCGGCTCCGAAACCATTGCCGGGGAACCTTGCACCATCCGCGAACAGCACGACAAGAGCGGACACGTGCGAATCTGGGTCTCCGAGCGGCTGGCCATCCCCTTCAAGTTCGTCTACCTGGAGAAGTCCAAGCCGATGTTTGCCTGGACGGTCAAACAATTCACGCCATCTTCGAACTTGCCTGCCTCGGCTTTCAATGTGCCCGGTGGCTACGAGACGGTCGACCTCACTGAGATGATGAAGGGGCTGGACGACGCTCACCCGCAGCCCAAGCGCTGAGCGCAGGCTGCCTCGTTCAAGCGGGTGGCAGCCTTGAGGCCCTGCCCGGATCTGCCAGCAGCCCCTCGATGAAGGCGACGATGCCTTGATCGGCCACGTGGCCGATCTGGCAGTCGGCCACCCTGGACAGGTCGGGATGGGCGTTGCCCATCGCCACGCCCAGCCCCGCCTCCTGGACCATCTCGAGGTCGTTCTGGCCGTCCCCGATCGCGATGACCGCCTCCATCGCGATGTCCATGTGCTGACACAGATGGCGCAAGGCAGCCCCTTTGTTGGCTTCGGGATGCACGACTTCGAGAAAATTGGGTTGCGACTGCACGATGTGAAGCAGGCCAGCCCAGGCCGGACGCAGCCGGCCCAACTCGCGACTGACCCGGGCGGGTTCTCCGATCGCCACCAGCTTGGTGGGGGAGCCCTCCTGCAGAAACCAGTCCCAGCCTGGGATGACCCGGGCTTCGGTACGTGAGAGCGAGGTGTAAGCCCGCGTGGCCTCGTCCAGCACGCGGGTGTGAACCTGGTCCTGCCGAAAGGCAAGCACGGTGAGCCCCTGAGATTCAAGGTCGTCAATCAATTCCCGTGCCGGCTGTGGCGCCACGGTTTGGTGCCACAGGGTGCGCTCCGTCAGCGGACACCGAATCATGGCGCCCTGGTAGCAGATCAACGGGGTCTCGACGCCCAGTTGTTCCGCCACCCGTTTGGTGGAGTGGTACATCCGTCCCGTCGCGATCACGAGCGAGCGCCCACTGGCCACCCACCGCGCGAGCGCCCCCCGGGTACGTTCAGGAACGTCTGGTTGATGGGCGAACAAGGTGCCGTCCAGGTCGGTGGCGATCAAACGATAGTGCAATTCAAAGTCTCCGCCGGCGCATCCTGCGCCATTCTTGTCGCTCGAACAGCCTCAAGATATCATAGGACTCGGGGGGGCCCGCCTCGCATCGCGGTGGTCGTCGATGCCAACGGGTGTTGGGGAAACGGGGTAGCTGGCGTGGACCCTTCACAGCAGATCCTGATCATCACGGGCCTGTCGGGCGCTGGGAAAACCCGTGCGCTGCGATGTTTTGAGGATCTGGGCTACTTTTGCGTCGACAATCTGATTCCGCCCCTGTTGCCCCAGTTTGTGGAATTGACCTTGCCACGCTTCGGACAGGTGGCTGTGGTGATGGATACGCGGGGCGGTGTCTTTTTCGACTCCGTGGCGGCCAATCTCCGCACGGCCTTCGAAGCGGGCTACCAGGTGCGGGTCATCTTCCTGGAGGCAGCGGAAGAGGCGCTGGTCAAGCGCTTCAGTGAAACCCGCCGACGCCATCCCATGCTGGGCGAGGAGACCTCGTTGCTCGGGAGCATCCGGCGTGAGCGCGAACGCCTCACGGCCATTCGCGCCGAGGCGCAGGCGATCATCGATACCACGGAGCTCTCGCCACGGCAGTTGAAGGACAAGTTGCTCTCCCTGTTTATTCAGGAAGAGCAACGCGCCTCGAGCATGCAAATCACGGTGCAAAGCTTCGGCTACAAGTTCGGCCCGCCGCTTGATGCCGACCTCGTCTTTGACGTTCGCTTCCTGCCCAACCCCCACTATGACGACGAACTCAGGCCCTTCACCGGGTTGGATGCCCCGGTTCAGCAGTTTGTGCTGGAGCATCCCGTCACCAAGGAGTTTCTGGGGCGGTTTGTGGAACTGCTGGACTTCCTACTTCCCCATTACCTCACGGAGGGAAAGACTCACCTCTCGCTCGGCATCGGTTGTACCGGGGGCCGCCATCGCAGCGTCGCCATCACCCAGCATCTGGTCCATCACCTGCGTGGGGATGGGTATCGGGTGGTCGAAAATCATCGGGATGTGAATCGCCAACCTGAATACTATGCGGTCCGCCCCAAAGACGGGAGCGACGCGCCTCCTCGCCCGCAGTAGGCCCTGCCGTGGCGACTTGGAGGGAGATTCGCACCTGGGCGCTGCCTGGGATGCGGGTCAAGAGATGGTTGTCCTTGCTGATTGCTGGCGTGATCGCCATCAACCTGGCGGTGGCCTGCGCCGTCTACGACTGGCTGCGCCCCGGTCCTGGGCTGACGCACTGGGCCCTGTTGTTGCTGCTCGTGGGCGTCGGGGCGCTGATCTTGGCCTTGCAACGCTTGATTGCCCTCACGGTGGATGTCTTGAAGCCTGGGGCCCAACTCGTCGATGCGGTGTATGCCAACCGCACCCGCAAGCGTGGCCCGCGCCTCGTCGCGATCGGCGGCGGAACGGGGCTGGCCACCTTGCTGCGTGGCCTGAAGGGGTATTCCGACAACATCACGGCGATCGTGACCGTGGCGGATGACGGGGGCAGCAGTGGCCGCTTGAGACAGGAACTGGGGGTTTTGCCACCGGGTGACATTCGCAACTGCTTGTCGGCCCTGGCTGGCGAGGAACGCTTGCTGACAGACCTGTTCAACTTTCGCTTTCCGGGCGAACGAGGTCTGGGGGGACACGCGTTCGGCAATTTGTTCCTGGCGGCCGTGATCGGCGTTTCGGGGGACCCGCTGCGGGCCATCGAGGCGGCCTGCCAGATTCTGGCCGTGCGGGGAACGGTGGTGCCTGCCACCGCCGAGTCGATGACTCTGTACGCGCGTTTTGAGGATGGGACCGTGGTGGAGGGCGAGTCGAACATCACCGCCTGGCGGAAGAAATTGACTGACATGTGGTCCGTTCCTGCGGCGCCTCGGGCCGTGCCGGCGGCCATTCGCGCGATCGAGGAAGCGGATGCGATCGTGATAGGGCCTGGTTCTCTCTATACCAGCTTGGTCCCGAACCTGCTGGTGCCTGAAATTCGAGCGGCCATCCAGGCCAGTCGGGCCCCTAAGATTTACATCTGCAATGTGATGACCCAGCCCGGGGAAACGGATGGATTCACGGCCGCGGACCACCTCCGAGTGCTGTCGCGATACGGGGGAGAGGGGCTGGTGCAGCACGTGCTGGTCAATGACGACCTGCCACGTCGCTTGCGGGAACGCTATGAGGCGCAAGGGCAGTACCCGGTCGTGCTGGATTGGGAAGCGCTGAAAGCGTTGGGGGTGACGCCGGTGCGCGGGGCATTGCTTGACGAGGCCGATGCGGTGCGTCATCACCCGGATCTGCTGGCCTCTGCGGTGATGACGTGGTGGGAATCGCTCCGGCCGGCGGAACGAAAGCAGGACCAGCGCCTTCCGGGGGCTGTCTCCCCGGCACCCCGCGGAGCCTGAGAACGTGTCGTTCTCGCGAGATGTGCGCAATCAGTTGACCCAGATGCCGCTGGAAAAGACCTGCTGCCAGCAGGCCCACTTGCTCGCGTTTGCGGTGGTTTCCGGCTCGGAAGCGGCCTCTTTGGGCGGCCAGCCCCATTTCATCTTCAATCTGGACAACGCCGCGATCGCCCGCCACCTGTTTCGTATCGGCAAATCCTTGTACGCGACCCGCCCCGTGGTCGAGGCGCGCCGCGAGCAGGGCAAGCGACCCTCCAGCTACCGCGTGGCCATCCCGATCGGCGCTCACGGCATGTTGCCTGCCACCCTGACGGTCGAGCAATTGTGCGACGCGATCGCCCGCAAAACCTGCTGTCGGCGCTCTTTTCTACGAGGCGCCTTCATGGCGGGGGGGTCGCTGGTGGCGCCGACCAAGGCTTACCACCTGGAGTTCAACACCACGGAGGACGTGGCCCTCTGGATTCAGGACCTGCTGGCGCGTGAGGAGGTGGCCTCCAAGGTCTATCAGAGGGCTCCCCATTCGGAAGTCTGGACCGTCTACGTCAAGGATGGAAACGGCATCGCGGCATTCCTGACGGCGCTGGGGGCGCATCAGGCCCTGATGCGCTGGGAGGAGGTCCGGGTTGGCAAGGATCTGGTCAACAGCGTTCAGCGCGTCGTGAACTGCGAGACGGCCAATCTCAACCGAACGCTGACTTCCTCCCAGCGTCAGGTGGCTGAGATTGCCTGGCTGAAGGCGCATCGTCTGCTCGACAGCCTGCCCGAAGACTGCCAGCTGGTCGCTCAGGCCAGGCTTGATGCCCCCTACGCGAGCTTGATCGAATTGGGCGATCGCTTCACCCCGCCGCTCAGCAAGTCGGCGGTCAATCATCGCCTGAAGCAGCTTCACAAGCTTTATCAGACGGCAGGAGGGCCCCAACTCGCCGACGGGGGCGATCCGGAGTGAACCGCCATCAGCAAGGACGCTCGTCCCCGTTGCATTCGCCCGCGGCGGGGATATAATGAGAGCGCCCGAGGGGTGTGTTCGCTCGTTCGAATCTCCCCGCTACTTGATTGTGGAAGAGGTGTCGCGATGGATCTGGTTATCAAGGGCAAAAACTTGGACGTGACCGAGTCTTTGCGCGAGTATGCGCAGCAGAAGGTCAGTCGCGTCGGGAAGTATTTCGATGGGATCATCGATGCCCAGGTCGAACTGAATGTGATCAAGAACAAGCGCGTCGCCAACAACCAGATTGTCCAAGTGACGCTGCACCTGCGAGGCGGTGTGATCCGAGCGGAAGAGGCCAAGGACAACATGTACGCGGCCATCGATCTGGTCACGGACAAGCTGGAACGCCAGATTTCGCGATTCAAGAAAACGCACGGGGGCAAGATCGAGCGGACGCGCACCAGCGCGGGCGTGCTCGAACTGGAGCCGGTCACGGTGGTGTCGCCGGAGGACTTCGAATCTGAGAGCGAGAGCCCCCAGATCGTCCGGAACAAGACCTTTCAAATCAAGCCGATGCAACCCGAAGAGGCTGTTCTCGAGATGGAAATGCTCGGTCACGACTTCTTCGTGTTCCAGCATCCGGACCACGGCAAGGTCTCCATCGTGTACCATCGCCGAGATGGTCACTACGGGATGATCGACGCGGTGACCACCTGAAGACTTCGGGAGCGCCGGGTATTGAACACGGAAATGCATCAGGCCGGCCAGGGCTTCTCCTCCGAGGAGAAGCCCTCCCTTTTGGCGCCCTCGCCCTTGCCGACCGGGGACGAGGGGCCCGAGATGAGCGTATTCGACCATTTGGAGGAGATGCGCTGGCGTATCTTCAAGGCGCTGTTGGCGGTGCTGGTCATGGCCGTGGCGGTGTTCGTCAACCACGCCCCTGTGGTCCGTTTCCTCGAGCGCCCCTTGCACGTGCCCACGGGCCCCATGGGGTTCCCACCCCTGGACGTCGTGCTGATCTTTACGGGGCCTGGCGAGTACTTCATGGCCGTGATGAAGCTGTCCTTGCTGGGCGGCTTGTATCTGGCGCTGCCGGTTCTGCTCTACCAAATACTGGCCTTTGTGGGGCCTGGTTTGCTGCCAACGGAGCGACGCCTGGCCATCCCCACGGTGATCGGTGCCTTTGCGTTGTTCAGTCTGGGAATGGCCTTCGCCTACGCCCTGCTGTTGCCGACCGGGTTGCAGTTCCTGGTGGGCTTTGCGCCGCCAGAGGTGAAGCCGATGCTGGCCATCGGGCAGTATCTGGGATTCTCCGGGGGCCTGCTGTTCGCCACCGGCCTGGCGTTCGAGTTGCCGCTATTCCTGCTGGCTGCCTCGGTGCTGGGGGTTGTAACCAGTTATTCCCTGGCCACTCAGCGTCGCTCGGCCTTTGTCACGGCCTTCGTCTTGGCAGCCCTGCTGACCCCATCGGTGGACATTTTCAGTCAACTGGCGCTCGCTGTGGCCCTCTACGGGCTGTTTGAATTCAGCCTTTTGCTGATCCGCCTGACCGGAAAATGAGGGTCACGTGGTCGCGCACGGCGGTTCGAACCTCGCGCGCGTCACTCCTTGGGAGCGGTGAACACCACCACACGGGCTTTGGGGCCTGCATCGCAAACATAGAGATTACCAGCCTCGTCCAATGCGAGCGCGGTGGCTTTGTTGACTTCCTTCTGGCCGAAGGTCACCACCAGGTCCCCATCCGCCTCGACCCGTTGGAGCACCCCGTCCTTGATCACGATGCTGTCGGTCTTGCCCGGCAAGGTCAACTTGGCAGGAGGCGCGAAGGAGCCCGGCTCTGACTTCAGCAAGTTGGCGCCCGCATCAAAGGTCCACTGGGTCGTGCCATCCGTGGTGATCACCTTGGTGTTCTCCACCTTGACGGCCTTGATGCCGACGGGCAAGTTTTTCACCCCCAGCAGGCCCAGGTTTTCGAAGCTCAACTTGGCGTATTCGCCCGTGGCGAGGTCATACTTCCGAATGGCGGCAAAGGGGCCCAGCAAACCGGTCCGCGCATTGTCGACCACGTAAATGGAGCCGGAGGAGATGCAGAGCGCCTGGGCCCCGTACAGCCCCCCTTCACCAATGACGCGGCTATAGCGGGGGGTCATGGCTGCCTGTTGTTCGGCTTTGCGCTTCTCGGCCTCCTCCGCTGCCTTTTTGGCGGCCGCCGCGGCCTCCTCGTCAGCCTTTCGCTTGGCCTCGGCTTCGCGCTTCACAGCTTCGGCCTTGGCGGCTTCATCCGCAATGCGCTTGGCCTCAGCGGCACTGGCGGCCGTGTCGGAAGCGACCTGGTCGATGCCGGGCACGTCAGTGGCGATGGCGTTGCTTGCCACGTCCGCGGCCACGACGTTGCTGGCCACCTGATTCCCGGAGGAGGCGTCCAAGTCTGCAGGGGGCAGCTCCAATTCTCCGCCGGGGACCGCGTTCGGCAGGGCGGCCTGGAGGTTATCCGGGGCACTCGCCACCCTCGTGTCGTCTGCCAGGGTGATGGGCGCGGTGGCGACGGGGGGCTTCCGCCCACACGCCGAAAGGCTGAGCGCCACACACAACCCCACCAGGACGAAGCAAGGCTTGGAACGAGGCACGGGGGTTTTCCTCCACATTCGACACACGGGGCGCGACCGACGCACCTGTGGTTTCTATCGCCAGCGAGGCGGGGAAATTGCGTCCCGCATGTGAAGGTCGACCTAAGTTTGGTTGAAACCTTCGTTAATCGAGGCGGCCAGGCCGGGGAATGGCACGTCTGGCTTGGCAACGAAGCCCGCATCGGGCATCATGATGGGGGTCAGGCAGAAGTCGAGGGTGCGTGAAGCAAGAAGCGTCTTTTTTGTTGCTGCGGGATCTCCGCGTGGTGGCGACTCTGCATCCCGGCCTGGACGCGGTATTGCCTGACGACCTGGCAGATTTGTGGGAAGCGTGCGAGCGAGACCCGGCCGCCTTTGCCGCGGAATTGCCCGACCCCTTCAGCCTGGTCGAGGTGAAAGGCACCCTGCCGGGTGAGGAAACCCTGGAGGGCGGCGAACAGGCATTGGAACGACGCTGGTTTTACCTCTTCCACAATGGCGAGGTGGTGGGCCTGCTGGATGCCTTTTTCTCCGAAGGAGAGTTTGCTTTCCTGCTCAACGAGCACCACTCGCTCGCGCGGATGCCGGAGCCCCTGGCCGCCCTGTGGCGGAGCCAGAATGGTGACCTGTCTGCCTTTTTGCAGGTGCTCGAAAACGACGAACGGCGCTACAACTACATGGAGGCGCTGCCTGACGAGAGTGAAGAGGCGATCGCCGCCGAGTTCGCATCGGACCGGGCGGAGATTGCGCTGCACTGGGAGCGGGGGCTGGCCATGCGCGATCGCTACCTGTTCCTGCGCGCCTTGCGCGAACTCGAGGTAGCCGCCGCCTTGTGTGACAAGTATGCGATGGTCAATTTGCTGGCCGAGCTGTGTAACGAGATGGGCAACATCCTTATCGCGTTCGAGGACTACGACGCCGCCGTGGAGGTGATGGAAGAGGGGTTGGCCTATGAGAGCTCGGATGTGGTCTGTCACATTCGCTTGCTGACCAACCTGAGCCAGGCATACGAGCTGGCCGGCAAGCGTAAAAAGGCGCTGGATACCATCGAGACGGCTCTGCGGAACATCCCCGAAAACATTTACGACAGCCTGTTGGCTGGTCTCTACAGTCAAGCTGCCTCGCTATACAACCACGATGGCAACTACGAACGGGCCATCCAGCTGTTCAAGCTCGCGTCGTATCTGGCGGACAACTCCTCCACGGTCAGCGTGCCGGAGCGTGCCATGTTTCACAACAACTTGGGCATGGCCTATCTGGAGCATGGGGACCGCCAGCTGGCGCTGGAACAACTTCGCCAGGCCGTGGATCTGCAGCCGGATGAATCCGTGTACCAGGAAAACCTGGCGCGTTGCCGCCATGAGGAAGAATGACCACAGGCGCGACCACGCGCCGTCGACCCATCGTCTCACCCTGGGGCTGATGATCGGCCTGTCTGCCTGGCTCGCCTCGGCCGGGGAGGGCCAGGCAGCTCCCTCTCCTCCTTCCGTCGCACCGCTCGTTCCCAGCGTCACGCGCTGGGAATACAAGGTGGTCGACTACAATCGCGTGGTCGTCTTCGGTGACAGTGACCAGGACCTTCGCCTGCTGGGCCTGCTCGGCTGGGAACTGGTGAGTGTCACCTATGAGCCACAGGCCCGGACCACCCTGTGTTTTTTCAAACGCCCTCTGCCAGCCGAGGCCAGGTCTCCCCGGGCGGGAGGTCGCCCGGAGGAAGGGCTCAACGGGAGACCTTGATGGCTTCTAGGTCTTCCCGGCGGCAGCGAATCCTCTCCAGGTCGCGCGTGGCAGGGTCAAATACTGCCACGATGAAGCGCGGCGGCTGGTAGGTATCATCGACGCCGGTCACGATGCTGGGTTGCCCGATCAAGCGTGAGAGCTGTGATTGTCTGGGCTCAGAGACCAATCTGACGAGGTCACCAGGTTTGTAAGGGGATTGCAGCGTCATGCCACGGACTCCAAAACCGCGCGAGGTACCCACTTCCCAACCCCTTGAATGTATCACAAGGAACAAGAATTAACCATCTCTTAATTCATCCTTTGTGTATCCTTGAATTGAGATGGGCGGTAGAGCTCGGAAAACAGGCCTGGCTGATCCACCAGGTTTCTCGGGGGCCCCAGTTGAACCAGCTTGCCTTGCTCCAGCACCGCGACCTGATCGGCGCGCCAGACGACCTCTGGCTGATGCGAGACCAACACCCACATACAGTCCCGCTGAGCCAGCAGGGCGTCGAGCAGGCGGGTCGTCAGCTGGGGGTCCAGCGCAGAGGTGGCCTCATCCAGCACCCAGATTCGCGGTTGAACGAGCTGCGCACGGGCCAGCGCGAGGCGCTGAACTTGTCCCCCTGAAAGGGGCAGGCCTCCCTCCCCGACACGGGTTTCATAGCCATGTGGAAGGGTGTCGATGAAGTCGTCGATCTGCGCGATGCGACAGGCGGCCCGCAAACTCGGCAGGTCTGCTTCTGGCTTGCCCAGGCGAAGGTTTTCCGCCACGCTGCCGGCCAGCAAGGTGGGCGCTTGAGGGACGTAGGCGATCGCCCGGCGCAGATCTTCGCGGGCGTGCGCGCTCAGGGCCAGCGAACCCAGACGAACCTCGCCCGTGCTCGGGTCACACAGGCGCACCAGCAAGGCGGCCAGGGTGCTTTTGCCAGCACCGGAGGGTCCCGTGATGACGAGACATTCCCCTGGCCGCACCCGCAGGGAGATGTCCTGAAGAATCGGGCGAGGAGCGCTGTCCGTCACACTGACGTGATGGCATGTCAGATCTCCCGCGAGGTTGAGCGTCGGCCCCGAATGTTCAGGCCAGGCCATGGTGGGCCCCCACGTCTGCAGCGCTGCCACGCGGCGAGCGCTGGCCAGTGCCATCTGCACCCGGCTCCAGGTTTGGCTCAGGGCCAAGGTGGGGTCCACGGCGATGCCGATGGCCGCGGCGAAGGCCAGCAGGTCGGCCGGCTCAAGCCGGCCGTGAAGGATTTCCCTCCCGCCGACCCAGAGCACGGCCGCGAGGGCGCTGGTTTGCAGAATGGCGATCGTCGGAGACTGTGCGGCCAGGACCAGGGCCTTTCGCCAGAGGGCTCGCCGATGGGCCTGGCTGGCGCTGGCCAGACGCAGCACCCGCTGGCCTTCGTGTCCGAACACCCGGATCAAGGGGAGCTGTTGTAGGGCCTCCTGGGTCTCGACGGCCAGGGCAGCCTGGCGCGCCTGCCCTGCCGCTGCGAGGTGGTGCAGGCGGCTGCCGAAGCGCGCGATGGCCAGACTGACAAGCGGAGCGCCTAGCAGGGAGGCGAGGGCGAGACGCCAATTCATCCAGGTGACGGTGCCGATGGCATAGGCAATCACCAGCACACTGGGAATGACCTCCGCGAGAACGGCGGCCAGGGCGTCCCGAACCTGCTCCAGATCATCCGTCAGGCGGGTGGTCACATCCGACGGGCGGATCCGCTGGAAGGCCCTCATCTCCAGTTCCAGCAGGTGAGCGGTCACCCGCTCGCGCAGCGCGCTCGTGACCGCCAGTGCCACGTGGTGGGCGAGGATGCTCTGAACGAATTGGCACAGGCTTCGCAAGGCGAACAGGCCGATCAATCCCGCCACCAGTCCATTCAGACTCTGCCAGCTCAGCTGGCCAAACGCCGTGGCACCCGCCCTCGCCAGCGGCACCAGGGCGGCGGTCGTGAGCGTTCCGAGCACGACGAACAGCGCCGCCAGGGTCAATGCAGCGACATGCTGAGGCAGCAAGCCCACCAGGAGTCGCACGGTTTCGGCGGGCGTGGCCAAGGGGAGAGGGGGGGGCGCGGCGTGGCCCTCCAGGTGGTCCGGGGTGGCGGTTGCAAGCATACGCCGCATGCTACACGGGGGCCTGTCACCCTGGGAAATGGGAGCGGCAACTTGCCCGTGGATGGGGTAACATGCCGCCATGTCGCGTTTGCCCCCCGTGGTCTGGCTGCTCCTCGCTGCTCTCAGCCTGGCGGCCGCCCCTGCGCCTCAGCCTGATCCGTTGGTCCTGTTCGTGCGTGCGGCCGTCGGGCAGCGCTTGCTGGCATTGGGGCATACCCCACACGCCGCTGTGCGCCTCAAGACCGGTGAGTGGGCGATCGCGATTCACGCCCCGGAGCAGAGCAGCATCAGCGCCTGGGACGATGAAAGCCGCATCGTCCTGTACCGACGCACGGCCCACGACTTCGAACGTGTGCAATTTGTTTCCAAGGCCGGTCGATCGGTTCCTGGCAGGCTCACCGCGCTGGAAGTTCGCGATCTCGACGGAGATGGCGTGGAGGAACTGGTGGCGCGTGGGCAGCCTCACGGGCCGGTTGGCAAGCAAACCGTCATGGTGTTTCGACGCTCCGCTCCCACAGCTGGATTTGAGGTGGTGTTGCGGCGACGTCAGCTGGCGCTGACGATGCAGCCTGTGGCCACGCGCGGGCTTCGCCTTCAGTTTGAGAAACCCCGTGGCACGTTGCGGCGAGAACATTACGCTTGGGATGGGGTTGGCCTGAAGGGAGAGGACACCTCTCTCCCGCCGCTGGTATGGGAGTGATGGATGTGGCTGAGGCAGGGGAACGAACGCCCGATGAGGTGCGTGCCGACATTGAAAAAGGCTTCGCGGAGGTCACTGCTCGGAATCTGCGCACCCAGCAACGTGCCTTGAACGCGTTGATCGCTCGTTTGCCGGACCCCCGTGAGCGAGCCCGTTACGAGGCTGCCCTTGACCTGCTGCCGGACATGCTCAAGCACGACTCCTCGGCGAACGAGCCCCGCTAGCGACTGCTCAGCCGGCCGACGCCTCCACGGTTTAGGGGCGTAAGCGATGGCCTCCAGCCGCTGAAAGCAGCTGAGCGGTTCGCGCGTTAAGGCCTGGCGGCCAGGGGTCACGGCGCTGGGGAAAGCTCCTCTACCGTGAATTGGAGGGTCTCAGAGGCGATGCTGAGACGAATTCGCTTGGCCGTTCCCGCCTTCAGGCGCAGGTTTTCATCCGACTCCAGCCTCACCTTGTCGCGGTTGGCCGAGACTCGGTAGTCTCCTGCCGGTACGCGCTGAGTCTGACCGTTGGAGAATGACCACGGCCGATCGGTCGCGATGGCCCGGAGCTCCACCAGGCCGACACCAAGACCGGTTGGCCATTCTGCCGTGATGGTAGCGGCTTGCGAGGCGACCAACTCATCGGCCGAAACGGTTTCGGACGCGCGCTGGGCGGCTCCCTCCGCGCGGACCGACCCCATCGTCGCGGCGGGAGCGGCCGGAGGTTCGAGGGAGCCCACGCTGGCTGCGAGGTCTCCCGCCGTGGGAATGGGGGCTGCGGAGGCGGCGGCTGAGGGCAGAGGGGCACTCAGGGCCGGGCCCGCGGCTGTCAGAGGTCCGTCGGTGAGTGGGCCGGCTGTGAGCGGCGTGTTTTCCTGTTTCAGGGGTTCCTTGGTGCTCAGGTCAGGCCGTTTCGCGAGTGGCGGGGCCGCTGCCATCGGGGCCCCTTTGAGGCCTCCGAGCAAGGGGGGGACGATCGGGGTATCGGGTTGCGGCAGGAGGCACCCCCCCAGACTCATGGCGATCAGCAGGGTCAGGGAGGCCTGGACCGGCTTCAGGATTCGGTGCAACATCAGGTGGCCTCCTCAGCTGTCAGTAACCGGGTAAAGGCTGGCTCCGCTTGCCAGTTCACGAAGTCGCCTTGCAATTCGCGCTGGTAATGGTCCCGAGCCGGGGGGTGCAGTTGGATCGCCCGACGCACGTGGAACAATCCCGCCTCCAGGCACGCCTGGCGTCGGCGGGCGTGTCCCGCTGTCCGAGTCGCCAGAAGCGCCGATTTGACGAAGTGAGCGAACCAGTAGGTGTCACACAGTTGCAGGGTGATGTCGACCATGGCGATGGCGTGCGCGGGGGCAACGCCGCCGCCGATGGAAACGTGCGCGTAGGCCATGAACAGGTGGATGTCCAAGGCGGCGGTGGTGTGGCGGGTATGTCCTGTGGTTTGACGGTGGAGGAAATCGCTGCCGTAGACCAGCACGCGCCGCGCCTGATTTCGCTCCAGGCACATGTAACAGAGCGCCGAGTAATAGAGGTCCTGGCTGTCTCCTTCGAGGGCGATGGCGCGCCGAAAGTCCGCCCCCGCTCGGATGCGGTGGGCCCGCTGAGCCTCCCCTTGGGCCTGACGGGCCCGGCGTTGATGCGCCAGGCCGCGATTGTAATGCAGGTCGGCCGTTGCGATGGCCCCCTCGCGATCCTCTGCGGAGGTGTTCAGACAGGCGTCGAATTCCCCGATGGCCTCCTCGTAGCGGCCCGCCTGGAAATGGGCCATTCCCAGCCCCGCGTGCACATTGACGACGGAGACACCCCCCTGCTGAAGGGCTGCTTCCAGCAGGGCCACGGCACGGTCGGCGTGGCCCTTGGCCGCGGCCTGAACCCCATCCTGGTAAAGCTGACGCGCCGTGACGGGATAGGGGGTGTAACGGGTCGGGCCGGAAATGGTCAAGTCAATGCCGTCCACGTCGTGGCCGGCCGCTCGCAACATGGCCTTCGGGTCCAGTTCCAGCGTTTCGGCCAGCTGCCTGACGACGGCTTCACTCGGTCGCTTGCGTTTCAGTCCGGGGTCGTTGATGGCGCGCTTGTCGGCACTCACCATCTGCCACAGATAGCCGTGAGAGACCCCGATCAGCTTGCCGAGCGTTCGGTAATCCAGGCCTTTAAGCCGCATGCCTTCCGCAATCATCTGGCCGAAGCTGGGATTGGGTTCTGACATGGCCTCTCTCCCGTGACTGAAAGCGCGGTGTGTTTTCAGTATACAGGAATGGTAGACAGATTCAAGGGGGCGAACCCAACTTCTGGTAGAAAGGCCTCCGCCGGCGCGCAGCGGAGGCCTTCCCCTTCAACGTCCGGCGAGGGCCGCCGTCAGGTCAACTGGAAGCGGAAGAACGTTTTGCCCAACAGCAGTTCGTCCCCATTTCTGAGCTCTTGCGGCGAGCCGGGCATCAAGCGGGAACCCCGATTCACAAAGGTGCCATTCAGAGACCCCACGTCTTCGAGGTGATAGGCGCCGCCTCGGAAGAAGATTCGCGCATGCTTGCGGGAAATCTTGGCTTCGGGATCATCTTGGGTCAGGTCCACTTCCGGAAATGCGCCACCATCCGGATCCCAACGGCCAATGTGGGTTTCCCCCCGTTGTTCCAGTGGGAACTCCCGGCCCACCGTTCCGCCGCGCGTGATCACCAGCTGGGCGGGCGGGCCCATTTCTCCGGTCGACATCTCCGCAGCGGCCACCTGGGCTGGTTTCACGGCATCTTCCAGTTTTGTGCCGCATTCGTCGCAGTAACTGACGCCGTCTTTGTTTTCAGCGTGGCAGTTGGGACAGACGATCATGGATGGCGCGTCCTTTCTTGGGCAAGGGCGTTTCTGTGGTTCAAAAACGGTCAGGTGTATTCGGCAAGATTGACGAGCACCACGGAGATGTTATCTTCCCCTCCGCGCAAATTCGCCAGATTCACGAGATGTTGAGCAGCCAGTTGCGGATCGCTGTGTTCGGAAACGATAGATTGTAGTTCCGGGTCCTTGAGGTGTCCAGTCAGCCCATCACTGCAAAGCAGCACCCAGTCACCCAGTTTCAGGGATCGTTGATACGTATCCACTTCCACGTTCGGATAGGTACCCAGCGCCCGGTAAATCAGGTTGCGCTGAGGATGCACGAGGGCTTCCTCCTCGGTGATCTGACCAATCTCGACCAGGCGCCCGACCAGCGAGTGGTCTCGGCTGACTTTTTCGATGCCCCAGCGATTGATCACATAGGCTCGGCTATCCCCCACGTGGCCCACATACAGGATCTGGCCGAACACGACGCCAATCGTCAGGGTTGTGCCCATGCCGGAAAGGCGTTCATCTCCCCGACCGGTTTCGTAAATGCGAAGATTGGCTCGTTTGATGGCGGTTGTCAGGGCGGCTTGGATCATCTCACTGGGATCGATCGCGTGTTCCAGACGGGAAAACGGCAGTTCCTGCTCCAACGTCGCCAAGGACTCTTCGATGGCGATCGAGGACGCCACCTCGCCGGCATTGACGCCGCCCATGCCATCGGCCACGACATAGAGGCCCAGGCCGCGCTGGCGAGAAAGGTTGACGAATTCAATGTCGCGCAGTCCCACGGCGTCTTCGTTGCCCTCGCGCACCATGCCGACATCGGAATAGTGGCCGGTTCGCCGCAACGGGTTGTTGATCAGTTCCAGTAATTCGTTTTTCAGATCGTTGATGGATTCGTAACGACGCTCGGGGTCGGACTCCAGCATCTTGGTGACAATCCGCGCGATCTGTGGATGCAGCGCCACCAAAGACTCACTCACCGCCGGAAATAGTGTGCCCCACTCGGCCTCCACGAGGTCGGCGGGATTGGTACCCGTCAGCAACTGAAACCAGATGGCTCCCAGCGAGTAGATATCCGAGCGAGCATCGATGGGCAGTTCGTAGATTCCCATCTGCTCAGGGCTCGAGTAGCCCGCAGTGGCCCCGATGGTGGCCTCCGCGGCCAAGGGCAGGACGACGGCGCGGTGGAAACCCGTCAGGCGCACCCGCTGATTGTCAGGCGCCACGACGATGCAGCGCGGGTGAAGGTCAAGGTGGAGTATCTGCCTTCGATGAAGCTGGCTGATCGATTGACAGAGCTGAATCATCCATTCCAGCGATTGCTGCACCGTCACCTGATTCTGGGTCATGTAGTAGCCCAGATCCCGGCCTTCCAATTGCTCGATGATCAGGTAGGCCCGTCCCTCGTTCTTGAAGATGTCCAGAGCCTTCACGACCGTGGGATAGCTGACCGAGCGCAGAATCAGGAACTCACCCTGATAGGGATTCCCGGCACTTTGCTCTGCCCACTCTCCGCCCTGTAGTTGCGTGAAGGCTTTCATCGCGTCCGGCTGTTCCTTCACGATCACCACGTAGTTGGTGACCGTGTCGATCGCCCGGTACATGTTCGAACCGTGCTTGAATTCCAGAAAACGTTCGACCCGATAGCGATCCGCCAGCATCGCGCCCGCATCAAGCGGCTGGAGTTGGTCAACAAGCATGGCATTCCGTCCTTTGATGGCTTGCAACGGGAAGGCGCACGGCGTTCACATTCCGGTCAGGCGCAGGGAAGTGTAGCGTCCCGAACGAACTTCGAATAGTTCCATAGGACGCCGGGCTTCGCCATCGCGATTGAGATGCAAGGGGCCTATCAGCCCTCGGTGACCGTTCTGCCCCAAACTGAGCAAGGCATTGCCCAGCGCGTCACGATGGGGCCCCACTCGGTCGAGGGCCTGGACGAGGTAGGCCAGGGCATCGTAGGTGAGGGAGGCCATCCAGCCCGGCTCGGTCTGGAAGCGATTGCGAAACTCCATTTCGTAATCGCTGGAACCGGCCATTCGGTGGTCCACGGCGTAAGGGACCAGGCACGTGAGGCCTTCGGCCGCCGCCCCCAGCCCGGCCAACCGTTCAGGCTGGTAAGCGAGCGGGCCCGCCAGCAGAGGGGCCTTGCTTCCTGCACTCGCGAGGTCTGATTTGATTCTCACGGCGTCCTCCAGATTGCCGGCCCACAACAGCACCGTCTTCGCCTGGGGCTTGAGCTGGCTGAGAATGCTCGCTGAATTCTGTGCTTCCCAACTCACCGTCTCATACCCCAGGCCCTTTTCGACGGCCCAGCGACTCACATGGGTTCCCATTGCGCTGCGTCCGCTCCGCTCGTCACCCGACTCGAGCAGGATTACCTTGTCGGCCCGCCACACCCGCTTGGCCTGGTCGATCCAAGCCGCTGCCCAGTCTGCTTCCCCACCGGCAAACCGCACCAAGGCTTTGGGAGCATCCAGGGCGTCCCAGGAGCCCGGCACCAGCGTGATGACGGGAACACCGCCGTCAGCGTAACGCTTCAAGGCCGCCTGGGTCGTCTGGGTGCCGAGATGCCCCAAAACACCTACCAGGCTTGGGTCGTGGCTGACCAGATCGGCCCCTTCCAGCGCCCGCAAGGTCGACCCAGCATCGTCCAGCAAGGTCAGTTGAATCTTGGGAAGACGTCCCCTGGCGTTGGCCTGTTGCTGGGCCAAAGCGGCCCCTCTCAGCATGTCCTGCGCGAGAGGAGAGCGCTGTCCGGAGAATGCCCCGGCGATCGCCACCTTCACGCTATCCGCCTTGGCCAGGCGCACGTGAGCATTTTGCAGGTAAATGCGGGCTTCGCCATCCGCAGGTGTCTGCTCGATGGCACGCCTGTAGGCATCGACCGCCTGAACGAACTGGCCGCGGGCAAAGGCCGCCTGGCCCTCTGCCTTGGCTGGACGGTCTCCCGGCATAAAACAGGTCTGGCCCTCGCTCGTGATGGGCTCGGGGCGAGAGTTCCACCATTGCCAGCTCAGCCAGCCAGACAGGGCGAGGCCGGCGGTCAGGACGGCGCCGAGGGCCAGCGGCGACACGCGTCGCAGCGAGAAATCGACCCGACCGGTGGGAACGGCCAGCACGGTGGCGGTGGCGGAGCGGTTGCCAGCCACCAGGCCTGCGGTGCGCCCTGCCGCCTTGACCTGATGGTATCCCGCTGCGTCGGTCATGATCGTGCCCGTGCCGTCTTGCGGCTTGAGCACGTGGGCCTTTTTCGAAATGTATTGCTTGCAGTTCGGGCAGAACTGCCTGGTCACTGAGGAGCGGTGTCCGCAATGGGGGCAATCGCGGACGAAATTGGTTTCATCCCCACCGATGGCCATCAACTGCCCCAGCATTTCATCCGCGCTGGCAAAGCGATTGTCCGGCTCCGGATCAAGCGCCTTGAGAATCAGCATCTCCATCTCAGGCGACACCGAAGCGTTCAAGGTGCTGACGGGCGGGAAGCTGAAGGGCGCCTCGTTTTGAGGGTCGCGTCCGGTCAGGAGGTAGTGCATGGTGGCGCCCAAGGCGTAAATGTCCGAGCGGGGGTCCACCTGTCCCCGATACTGCTCGGGCGGGGCATACCCTTGGGTGCCAATCATCGTGCCGCGGGTCACGGGATTGAAAAACCTCGCAATGCCGAAGTCCACCAGGTACGCCTTGCCCCAATGGGTCGTGATGATATTGGCGGGCTTCATGTCGCGGTAGATGATGGGAGGGTTCTGGTGGTGCAGGTAGGACAGCACGTCACAACATTGAATCGACCAATCGATGACCTCCTTCTCCGTGAAAGGGAGCCCGTTGTCGAGCAAGCGTTGCTCTAGATCCACCCCGTTGATGTATTCCATCACCAGATAGTGTCGGTTGGCCTCGGTGAAACGATCGTAGACTTCCGGGATACCCGGATGTTTGAAGGTGGCCAGTAAATCGGCTTCGCGGTGAAAGCTTTCGGTGGCCTGCGCCCGCTGTTCCGGATCGTTGAAATGGTCCAGCATTTCCTTGATCACGCAGGTCCGGGAAGAGAAGCGCGCATCGCTGGCCAGATAGACCGCTCCCATGCCCCCCTGCCCCAGCAGCTGCGTGATGCGGTAGCGGTTCTGCAGCACGCTGTCAGCTGGCAGCAGGCCACTGCCGACGGGGTGATCGGTGGCGGGCGAGGCCACCGGGGGCGGGGGGGCGTGGGTAGGAGCCGTGGCGTGGGAGAACAGCAGGGCCGTCGGATCACCCTTGAACGCGTGACCACAGGCCAGGCAGACGAGGCTTTTGGCCTCATTCTCGGCGTCGCATTCAGGACAATAAATGACGGGGGGCATCGGCATCACCTAAATTGCGCGCACGGCAAATTACCAGGACAAGAGGCGTTCAACCAGACGGAAATTGTCGCCGTCAGCGAGGTTGGGTTGTCCATCCCGGTCGCTGTCTTCATCCGTGAAGCAGGAGGTATCCCCCACCACAATCACCTTGCCGGCCTTGAAGGGACCACCCACCAGGAGCGATTGCGAGGCCGTTTGAGAGGACGATTGCAGCCGGAACGCGTCTTTGGAGGTTTCGGCCAACGATTGGAGCGGCCATAGCCCAAACACCGAACTGGCACCGTATACACGCCAGGAGCGAACTTCGGCCACGCTGGGATGCGAGCTCAGGAAGCGCTGCACGGTGATCCAGTTGGGATTCTTGGGATTGACGAAGTCGCGGACCAGATCAGGGGCCAGATGAGCGCCCAGTCCGTGCAGCAGGGTATTGGCGGCTGACGTGCGGAAACCTGCACTTCCTCCCCATTCCCCCAGCACAATCAGCTTGCCGCCTTGCGACACAAAGTCGGTCAGACGTTCGATCTCCTGGCGGGTCAGGTCGCGTGCCACGCCCGCCAGGACCCAGACCGTGGCCGGTTCCGCAGGGGCCTCCTTGATGGTCCAGCCACTCGCCGCCAGTTGCCGGCTCAACCCCCGAAACCGATCATTCCAAGCCAGACGCTGCGTCTCATTGGCTGCCAAACTCGTGTCCAGCGTGAGGGTCGCCGGGGCGGGAGACAGGCTGAAGTCCGCCACCGCCGGGACGGTTGCGCTGACGGCGATGGTCTGGTTGGCGAGCTGAAAGCGGGGCTTGCTCGCGGTGAGCCGCACCTGCCCTGGCGCGACGCCGGGCAGTTCGTATTCGCCCGTGGGGTCGGAGACGGCGCTGTTGAGTCCGTCACTGACCACCGCGCCTGCCACCCCTTGCCCATCAGCCACGACTCGCCCCCGCAGGCGTCCCGCCGCTTTCAGTTCGAACCGCTGCGTCAAAGTGTCCGTGCTGTTGGCTTTCAAGGTGAAAGGGTTCGAGATGACGGTTTGCAGCCCCGGCGTGGTGATCCAAAGCCTGTAATCGCTGCCCGGCAGGATGGGCGAGAGCGTCAATTGTCCGTTCGCTTTCGTGCCACCGGCCGCCAGGGAAGGCCCGAGCAGGCGGACCCAGGCCCCTTCCACGGGCTTGCCGGCAGCACGGACATCGATCAGCAACCCGCCCCCGTGTACCTCGAAGCCCAGGTCCGCGTAGACCGGGGCGACCGGTTGGGACGGGCGAAGCGGCTCTAGCGCGGCCACGCTGGGCGCCGGGGACGTCGGCGTGGGCCAGACGATCGGAGAGGGCCGGGTGTCCGGAAACGTACACGATTGGACCGTTGCCAGTGCCCACAGGCCGCCCAGCAGGAGTCGGGCCGTGGGGGTCAGCGGCACGGGCCGCGCGGCAGAGGTCTTGGGGCGAACGGACACGCAGAACCTGTTCATCGTGGGAGCGATGCTCCGCCGAAGCAACCAACGGCGGACGCTTCCAGCGCTCGCATTATACCCAGGCGAGCGCACCTTATTGGTCCGTTCGTTCCGTGACGGCGGCCTCGGCGTTCAAGGCACCGAAGCCAGTGTTGGCTTCCCAGCGTTGCGCCTGTCCCTCATTGGCGGTGGCGGCCAAGCGGGTTCTGACTTGGGGGGCCGATAGCTCGGGGAAGCGGGCCATCACGAGCGCCGCCGCGGCCGATACCAGTGGGGCGGCCATGGAGGTGCCGGCGAGGGTGCCGGTGCCATTGCCGGCGCGCGCACTGCTCGAACCGAAGGCCGGGTAGGTCGGCATCGTGGAGAGCAAGGGGCTGCCCTCTCGGCCACCGGTCTGCCCTCCCCCGGGAGCCACGATGACCAGCCCCTCTCCTCGGCAGGAATAATCGGCCACCTTGCCGGAGTCGGTGATGGAGCCGACCGCCACCACGCCTGGGTAGGCGGCTGGAAAATTGACCCGGCCGCCATCGTTGCCGGCCGCAATCACCGGGAGCGCCCCCTTGAGAATGGCATAGTTCAGCGCCTCCAGAAGGATGGGACTGGGTTCGGGACCGCCGATCGACAGATTCAGCACGCGTGCTCCCTGGTCGACCGCATCACGGATGCCTTTGGCGATGGTGGCGTCATCCGTCTCGCCACTCAGGGGCGTCACCTTGACGGGCAGGATCTTGCTCTCAGGCGCTCCGCCCGAAATCGACCCGTCGGGACGGGTCACAGCAGCGATCAGACCACTGACGTGGGTGCCGTGACCATGGCTGTCCATCCCGTCGAAGTTTTTGCCGTCGATCACGTCTTTCCGCCCCATGGCGGTGACCTCGTCAATCAGTGGGAGCAGGTTGGCCTTGAGATCAGGATGGTTCGGATCCACCCCCGAGTCGATCACGGCCACGGTCACCCCTTTGCCCCGAGAGGCCGCCCAGGCCTGGGGGAAACGAGCTCGACTCAGGTGCCACTGGGAGAGTGGGGGGCTTGCCTGCAAGCGAAAGGCCAGTCCGGGCGAGGCCGGGGGGGGGAGCAGCGAACGCCGTTGGTTGGGTTCCACACCGCGCACGAGCGACGACTGGCGAACCTGTTGGAAGGTTCCTGGGGGCGCCAGCCAGAGTTCGGCGTGGGGGGTCAGGGGGACCGACTGGGCCGGCGGTAGAGCCGTGCGTAGCGCCTGACGCTGCTGGGAGGTCGCGGTGGGCTGCCAGAAGACGACCGCTTCACGGACTGCTCCAGCCTCTGAATTCGACGCCGCGCCCACGGGGGAGCTCTGACAACCCAGCATCGGGGCGGTCAGGCCAACCATCAGGACGCAGGTGCGGAGTGCTTGGCTCCTGCCGGGATGATATCGCAAGGCGTGTGTCCTTTCCTCGAACCTGCCGGGGCGTAAGCCTCCCGCCACAGCATACCCATCTCCCAGACAGCAAGCACTTGTGAGGACTTGTGGCCTCGGTCAGGTTCCCCCATGCTCCCGGAGAAGGTGACTTTGCCACAAGGTGCGCTCGCCCTGGCCTGACCCTGAAAAGAGGAAGAGGGCCGTTCCGGGAGGAACGACCCTCGTTCGGTTTATCGGACTCCGACTAGACCGCGGAGGTTTCAGCCGGCACCACGGTGCCGTCTGAGGCGGCTTCGATGGTCACCGCTTCCGTCTTGCCCGCGGCGTCGGTCACGACGGCCGTCGGCGCACCTTCCTCGGGCAGGGTGACTTCGGCCGTCTCCTTGCCGTCTTCGGCCTTGGCGACTTCCTTCTTCTCGCTGCCGCTGAGCGTCAGGTTGATGGTCTTGAGGGTTTCTTCGCCCTTCTTGACCACCAGAGTGCCGGTGCCGCTCACGGCGCCGTCTGCCGAGATGGTCTTCTCCCAATCGGTGACCCGGGTCTTGCCGTTCGGCAGGGCCATTTCGGCGTGGAAGACGACCTTGTAGCTGCCATCTTCCTGCAGGGTCTTGCTGCGGTTCATGGTGTAGCTGCCGCCTTGCGGGCCCGTGTGCGAGAAGGTGGCGACCACGCTGGTCAGCACCTTGTCCTCGATGCGACGGGTCCGCTCCATGGTCCGCTTACCGGCCATGCTCTTGCCATTCGCGGTGCGATTGGTGTCGATGGTGACACTGGTGGTTTCCGTACCATCTCCATTGTCCACCCATTTAGCCGCCTTGACCGCTTCCTTCATCTTGCCACGGGCGTCGGCCATTTTCTCCAGGCGTGGCTTGGCTGACGCCTTGCGGGCTTCGAGACGTTGGTCCATCTTGGCCTTGACGTCGGCCTTCAACTTGGCCTTGAAAGCGGCCTTACGCAGGTCCGCCACGCGCTGCTGATGGCGCGCCAGGGCGGCGCCGGCCATCGCAGCCTTGACCAGTTCTGGCTTGTCCTTGGCGGCAGCGGCTTTGTCCTTGACGTCGTCGAGCATACCGGTGATGCCGACCTGGCCTTCCTTGGGCTTCTCAGCGCCCACCACGAGAACGCGGTACTTGGCGGCCTCACCCTCGTCAGCCAGCAACACCAGGTCTTCCGCTTCGCGTTCGGCGCTCAGCGCGGAGGCCAGCTCGGTGCCGGCGTCCGCCACGGCCTTCGGCGCGGCTGCGGGCGCGTTGGTGCCCGGCTTGGTCTCGGCGGCAGCGCCTGTGGTCGCTGTCCCGGAGGTGGCCGGCGCGGTGGTGTTCGCGGCCGGCGTGGACGGCTTGGCCGTCGAGGGCGACGAACTGGCGCTTCCCGTCTTGGCGTCGGTGGACGGCGTGGCGGGGGTCTGGCAACCAGCCAGCGTGGAGAGCGTGAGCGATGCCGCGAGCATCGCACCCATCAGTGGAAGTTGTTTGAACACGGGATTCCTCCTGGGGTTCTTGGTGGACCACCTCGTCGGCGGTGCCGGGTCGCAACGAGGTTCATGGTGACAGGCCACGATGACACGGGTGCTGACATGAATGCCGCTCGTTTTCAAAGTGGATCTTACAGGACCCCCTCCAATTGAGGGAGAGGATTCTGTTCTGCGACTGAAAAACGCCCTGCAATTCGGAGGCAGAGGGCCTCAGCGACGCGGAGCGGCTTCCGAAACCACCCGGTAGGTGAACGACACGATGTTCATGTTCGGCGCCTCCACCCCGGCCGGCAGGTTTTGCGGGAAACGGACGCCCCCCACGGTGTCATAGAGGGTCTGGTTGATCGGGCGCGTCAGGATTGGAAACGAGAAATTCTGGACCTGGCCCCAGCGATCAATCACGAAATCGCGAGACCAGCGCGCATTGCCGCGCAGGGCCACGGCCAGATTGGCTTCCCATTGGGGAGGGTCCTCGAAGTCTGAGGGTTTGCCGGGTTCCCGGATCAGGGTGAAAGGCAAGGTCAGTTGCAGCGTTTTGTTGTCTTTGATCGTCCACTCTCGTCCCTGCTGCAACTGGCGATCGCGCTCGTTGATGGTGCCGTCGGCGTTCGGTCGTCCCTGCCAGAGGACGAACTGGCCTGCTTCCTCATAGAGGGCGAAGTAGGTGGACCACACCGAATTGGGCACGGCCACGGGTTCGCGGTCCAAGATGGAACGCTCGTCGCGGACGAAGGGAAGGTACGCTCGCGGGTCTGGATAGGGAAACTGGAGCGGAGCCGGGCCGTTCACCAGGGGAGCGTCTTCGGGATTGCCGTTCGTGTCGATGACCAGGTAGTAAGCCCAGTTCGGGGAGGGCACCAGGCGATCGCCCTCCACGCTGAATTCCGCGATCAGCATCTTGGGTGGGGCCAGACCGGTCGCGTTGTAAGCGCAACCAGGGGCTGCCAGCAGGGCGGCCCCCAAACACGCGATGAGCGCCGGTAGACCGCCTGGCCCTGGAAAACGGCGGAAGTGGCTGTCACCGGGAACTCGCTGGAGGCAGGATGGAAGGGACACGGCGGGACCTCGTAGGGGTCAGAATCCTGGCAGGCTCGGCATCGCACCGAATGCGGCTCCGCCAGCACCTGAACGGCGATCGAAGGTGTTACTGGTGAAGTTGAGCGGTTGAGACGGGAAGGCCAGCATCGTGAGGGACACGGAATAAAAACTGGCCAGACGGTCGTACTGAGCCGTCAGGACGAAGTCGTGGAGGTCTTTGGTGATGCCGATCTGGGAAAACTTGTATTGCTTTTCCGTCAGGTCGTAATAACCGCCCAGCACGAATTGCACGTGGTTGGTCCAGTGATTGCCGAAGGTCATATACAGGCGATTGACCAGACTCTGCCAGAGCCCCTTGTCGAAATCGTAGGCCAGCTGGCTGTCGATCTGCCAACCGGGCTCGATCTTGTCGGCCCCGTAAGCCCCGCCAAATATTTCCGGGGTGGAGCGCAAGGTCAACGTCCCTTGCATGGGCAACCACTTGCCGGCGATACCGTAGGTCGGCAGCTTCGGTAACCAGGGCATGTCGAGCGTCTTGTGCTCGAATTTCAGCCCTCCTTCTTCATTCTCCTGAATGTCGTACTGGCCGTTCAGGGAAAGGCCCAGGGGCAGACCGAAGGGAGCCGTGCGCCAGGTCAACTCGGAGCTCAGGTTGTCGTAGAGCTTGTTGATGTAGTCATAGCCACCCCGGAACGCGAAGCGGAACCAGGGGTCGCGGGCAGCGTCCAGGGAGCCGGTCAGACGGGTTTGTTTCGACAGGGAGAGCCGGTCCAGGTTGAAGGGGGAGTTGTTGACGTACTTGTCGAGTCCCTTGGCAAACTGCTCCGCGACATCCGGCGTGATGTTGTTGGTGTAGTTCAGATTGGAACTGACCCCTTCGCCAAACTGGGTGGTCAGGCGCAAACGCTGGTCAATCGAGTATTGCGCGTCGCGCGTGCTGTAGAAGAACTGACGATAACCGGTCCCACCGAAATCGAGTTTGCTGTTGAGCCCGATGTCGTGTGACTTACTCCCGAGGCTGATTTCAGGATTGAAGCGGTTGATGTAGTCGCCGGGAAAGTTTTTGTCCAGTGGCTGGCCGACCCGCCCGGCCGGCAGCTTGAAGGAGGCGTACTCGAAGTAACGGCCGTACCCCACCCGCATCGTGACAGGTTGCCACTCGCTCAGGAACGGATCAGCCGTCAGCGTGAGTTCCGGCAACTTGTCGAATTTTCCGTAGCGTCGAATCTGCTCCTCGGCCTGGCTCGTCGCCTGCGTGGGGGTCAGGGAGGGCGCCGTGACCGGAGTGACGGTTGGTGCCTCCTGAGTCAGGTCCAGGAATTTTTGGGCCTGCACCTGCAGGGTGCCGATGCCCTTCAACTTATGGGTGAGGTCAAGTTGGGGTTCTGCCTGCTGGTCCCACGGGCTTGGCGTGGCCACAGGCGTGTTGGGCGCCGGAGAGGCGGTGGGGGGGGGAGACTCCCGGAACTGCACCCGGTAAGGCACATTCAGGGTGGCATTGGTCCCCTCTCCCAGGCGGGAGGAGGCGTTCAAGGCATTGGTGATGTTGGTGTTGGCCACCCCGGGTTCGTCCTTCACTTCGAAGGTGGGAATCGCGCCTGCCGGCAAAGCCTCTCCCCCTTCCGGGGTGACGGCTTTCACGCTACGGTTGACCTGCTGATTGCGGTCGAACTGTGAACTGAGCCTGAAGTCGGTGTTGAGCACGGAGAAACTCATGTTGCCCCGGGCCCGGTCCGAGTGGCTCTGCGAGAGCTTGTCCGTGTTGCTCTGATTGCCTCGCTGGCGGGTGCCGTCATAGCCCACGTCGTAATTCAGACCGAGGCCTTCGAGGCGGTCTTTCAGGCTGACGCGCGAACTCTGGCGGTTGACCCGGAAGTTGTGGGACATCGGGTCATAGATGTTGTGGTCTTCGAAGCGCCCGTCGAGTTCCACGTCGCCAAACAAGCGTTGCTTGTGCTCGATGCCCCACTGGCGGTCCTGGAAGGGTTGACCGTTGAGGCCAAACAGCGCATAGCCCTGCCTGATGGCGCGTTCCGCTTCGGCTTCGCCGAGGGTCTGGGTCGGCGGTAGAAAATTGCTGCGATCGGGGGTCAGCAGCCCATAGAAGAAGGCGTAGGTGGCGCCGTCGTAGCCCCAGGTCGCGGTATGCTCCACGCCGAGCCCGACGGGCTTTTTCTCGAACAGGTTGGCGGTGAGCCGTCCGGAGTTCAACCAGTACCCCTGGTTCAAGCTGGGAAGCGTGTAGGCGTAGGCCGAGCGGAGGTAGAACCCCTCCACCTCACTTCGGCCGATGTTCAGGTCGTTCTGCTCCCGCTTCAGGGGTATCACCCAGACCGGGAGCCAGAAGGTGTATCGACCGTTCAGGTAGACGCGGTTGTCCCAGGACACGATCTTCTCGCCGGCCTCGTACTGGATCAGCCTGGCCTCGACGTGATAATGCGGCACCTGCTCATCGGCCAACTCGGCACAGGTGCTGAAGACTGCGTGACTGGCCTCCCAGCGCGACTGCCCGGAGCCGTGCAGGTCTTTCGCTCGGATGTGGACGGTCTGTCCGGCAAATTCCGCCGGAGCCGCCACGTTCGCCGACTTGACGTCGGCTTCTTGGGTCTCGTAGTTGTACCGCAGCCCGGTCCCCGTGATCACCTGCCGCCGCGTGGCGTCCTTGGGGTCCGGTTGCACGAGGGTGAAGCGGGCATCCGTGAACACCACCTTGGCCTTGGCATCCACCGACAGTTCTTCACTGTCGATCAAGGTGGCCCCGTACTCGACGTGAACATTGCCGCGAAAACGGGTCAATCCCTTTTGGCGGTCGAACGAGAGGGTGTCACCGCGCACCTTGACCCGAGGCCCCTCAGGGGTCGGGGAAGACTCCGGTACTCCAGGCGCCGGCGTGCCGGGCACGATCGGTCGAACCGGCTCCGGGCTGCGCTGGGCATCCGGGCCGATGGCAGACTGAGCCGCCACCTGCTGCGGTGCGAAACCCAGCCACGCCAGTACGGTCGCGGTGAGCGCCCACCCTGTCCGATTCAGCGGTCGATCCGCCACAGCAGAAAGGCTCCCACGACCCCAAACAGGTAGTTCTGAATCCACGCGCCCGTGATGGGGTCCAACACGCCGTTGTTCCCCATAGAGCGCGCCACAGACATCACCACGTAGTAGATGAACACCAAGATGATGGAGAAGACCACCCCGATGTAGCCCCCCATCCGCGAAAACTGCGCGCCCAGGGGGGCCGCCAACATGGCAGAGAAAAAGGTGGCCAGGGGCAAGGAGAACTTCATATGATAGTCGACTTCCATGGCCTTGGTGTCCGTCCCCCCCCCGCGCAAGGTGTCGATTTCTGAAGCGAGTTCACTGCTGCTCTTCTCCTGCGGGCTTCGTTCCCCTGCGGCAAAGAAGGCGTCAGGATTGAGGGCCACGACGACGGATAACTCCGTGAAGGCCTCCTCGCGATCGACGGCTCCCCACTCGTCATAGTGGGAGATCACCCCGTTCTTGAGCAGCCAGGTATCGCCTACCCACTGGGCTTCGTTGGCAATCGTGACGGTCTGCCCACCCGTCCGCTTATCGAAAATGAAGACGTCATACATGTAATTGGTCCGCCGATCGACCTGGCGGACATAGAAATAGCGGTTCTCCTTGGCCCCCTTGAAGAAGATGTTCTCCTTCAAAACCGGCTTTCCCTGATGCAGGACCATCTCGCGAACCAGGTCGACGGTCTGACGGTTGGCCCAGGGCACGACAGCATCGTTCAGCCAGAAGGCCGCGTAACTCACCACCAACGAGACGCCCAGAATGGGCATCAGGATGCGGCGAAAGCTGATGCCGACCGAGCGCATGGCGGTGACTTCACTGTCTTTCGACAGCCGGCCGATCGCCAGCAAGGTCGAGAAGAGGTAGGCGACCGGGAAGGTCACCACGACGATGGCGGGCAGGTTGTATCCCAGCAACTTGGCCACCACTTCGACCGAAACCCCACTGTGGACGATGAGTTCGGCGTACAGGTAGAGCGTGTTCGCCAGCATGATCACGACAAAACCGATCACGCCCAGCAAAAAAGGGCGGATCAGTTCGGCAATGATGTAGCGGTCAAGCAGCAGCATGGGGGACCAAGGGCCCATTCTAAACACAATAGGTCCCGTCCGCCATGCGCAAGGAGCCGGAAATCACGGCGGTGTGCTGCCCATTTTCGAGCCGAAGCAGCAGTTCTCCGGCGGGCCCGAGACCCTCGCTTCGGCCGCGGAGGCCCTCCACCTCCACTTCGTGACCGAGGTGGGCGCACGCGGCCAACCAGTCACTTCGCACCCGTTCGGTGCCGAACATTTCCCAGGTGAGCAGCCGGTCATCCAGCGCGCTGAGAACCGCTACTGCCAGCTGTTTGGCTGAGGGGGGATCCGGGTGCAAGGCCTCCAGTCCGATACCACCGGGCACGTCGGGCGTGTGGAGGTTCACGCCGATGCCCACAATCGCCCGGCCCCGCACCACCTCGACCAGGACCCCTCCCAGCTTTCCCCGACGCGCCACCAGGTCGTTGACCCACTTCAGGCGAACCTCTTGGGTCCAGTGACGCAGGGCCTCGCAGACCGCCAACCCTGCAGCCAGAGGAAGTAACGTGGGGGGGGCCGGCAAATCGACCAGCACCGAAAGATACATGCCGACGTGGCGGGCAGAGCCCCAACTTCGTCCGCGCTGCCCATATCCCGCCGTCTGCTCATCGGCGAGGACAGCGGTGCCGGTCTCGATCTCGCCCAAGGCCAAACGTTTCAAGTGGGCGCTGGTTGAATCCACCGACTCCAGATGAATCAGGCGCTGTCGGCGCGAATCAGGCTCCGGCGGCACCCTACCAGCTCACGGCCGCAAGACGGGCCGTGGCCTCTTGTAAACGTTCCGGTGGAACGATCAGCGACATCCGGACGTACCCCTCACCGCAGGCCCCGAACGCGGTGCCCGGGGTGACCACCACACCGGCCTCATCAATCAGGCGAGAGGCAAAGGTGGCCGAGGTGTAGCCAGTCGGAACGGGCACCCAGACGTACATGGTGGCCCGTGGACGTTTCACGTCGAAGCCGATCCCCCGCAGGCCGTCCACCAGAATGTCGCGGCGGCTTCGATACATATCGACGATGGACTGCACCTCGCCCGCCGGCAGGCGCAATGCGGCCATGGCTGCGTGTTGGACCACCGGGAACAGGCCATAGTCCATGTTGCTCTTCACCTTGAGCAGGGCCTGAATCATGCGGGCATTGCCCACCACGAATCCCACGCGCCAGCCCGCCATCGAAAAGGTTTTGGAAAAGGTGTGGAACTCGACCCCATAGTCCCGTGCGCCCGGAATCTCCAGCAGCGAAGTGGGGCGAAACCCGTCAAAGGCCAGCTCAGCGTAGGCCATGTCGTGTACGAGCAGGGTTTCCGTGTCGCGTGCGAAGGTGACGGCCCGTTCGAACAAGCCTCGCTCAGCGGTCGCAGCCGTGGGGTTGTTCGGGTAATTGAAGAACATCAATCGGGCGCGCCGTGCCGCATCCATAGGAATCGCATCGAAGTCGACCTGCCAGTCCGTCTCTGCCGAGAGAGGCAACGTTTCGATATGGCCGCCGGCCAGAATGGTGCCGCGCGTGTGCACGGGATAAGAGGGGCTCGGGACCAGCGAGACGTCTCCCGGGTTGATGTACGCCAGCGCCAAGTGCGCCAACCCTTCTTTGGACCCGATGAGCGGTAAAACCTCGCGCTCAGGGTCCAAAGCAACCCCGTAGCGAGCCTGGTACCAGGCCGCGATGGCGGTTCGCAATTCCTGGCGCCCGTCGAAGGTCGGGTATCGGTGATTCGCAGGGTCCTGGAGGGCCAAGCCGGCGGCTTCGAGCACCGCGGGTGGGGTGGGGCGGTCGGGGTTGCCCATTCCGAGGTCGATCACATCGACCCCACGTTCCCGCGCTTGGGCTTTCAAAGCATCGAGCTGCGCGAAAATGTAGGGAGGAAGTGCTTGCAACCGCGCCGACTCGACGTAACGATCGTGGTCGCGCGACACGGTGGAGATGGGCTGTGGCATGGGTGCTCCTGGCTCGTCTTTGCGGCAGGCCCCCATTGGCCGCCGAGACATTTTGCGATCTTAGCCCAGCGGGATCGGCCTGTCAAACGCCAAAGATGACAATTCAAGCCGTGTTGCAGGCATCCGTGGGGCAAGCCAGGGCCGTCCGACCCAGGGCTCCGGGGGCCTGATGCGTGTGGTAGGATTCCCGTCATGACAGCCGCTCGTAGCTTGAGCGCCGGGTTGGCGTGGGCCTTGTTGGGCGTGGGAGTGACGCCAGGCGCTTACGCGGCGGTGGAAGAGACGCCTCGCTGGGTCGTCAACCGACGACCAGGAGGGGCCTTGCCTCCGCTGCCGCTGTCCCCTCCTGCGGGGTGGCGGCTGGGGCTGGTCACCACCGCGCCGCAAGGCTGGGGCCTCACGCTGGGCTACTTGCTGCCCGCCGAGCCGATGGCCCTTAAACTCGGCGCCAGTTGGGGCATCTGGGCTCCAAGCGGTTTCAATTGGAATCCTGCGGACCACTACCGCTTCAGTGCGGGTGCGCTGTACTACCTGGTGCCCGGGGGGCAGAGTGGTCCCTATGTCGAGCTGGGAGTGACAGGCGGGCGTTATCCCGCCCCGCGTGCGGACCTCCCCTGGCCTTTCGTGCCCCACGCCGCTCTTGGTGCCACCGGGCACTGGGGCGAGGCGCTGACGTGGGACCTGGCGTGCTTTGGCCTGCCCAATGGCTTGCTGGGGATCGAAGCGGGCGTGTTTCTGTAGGAGGCAGGTCTGAAATCGGGCCCGGTGAACGCCCCTGCACCCAACACGCTTGCCACGGATTCGAAAAAGTTTCGAAATAACTTGTGAACTTGTGTTTAAAGCACAGACATCGCGGGTACGCTATGACTTACGGCACAACAACGCGAGCAGAGGTGAAACGATGACACAAACGCTCGATCGCGCTTTGCATCCCGAGGCGATTCGCGCAGGGTTGCTTCAGCCTGGAGAGGTGTTCGAGACACTGATGCGATGCCGCAGTGTCCGATTTCGGGCCGAGGAATTGGCTCGCTTCCTTGCCAGGCCCCTCGATCAGGTGCTTCACGTCCTGAGCTACATGACCAGTTTGGGCTTGCTGGACGCCCGGCGTGACAATGGGGTGTGGACCTACCAACTTGCGCGTCTTGCTGAGCCTGCCTAGCTCGCCGCGCGTCGTTGAGATTGCGGGGGCATAATTTCCCCCGACCAAGGTTCGACGCCGTGGTCCCGGCGAACGTTGTAGTAGAAGCGCAGGACACCTTGCGCGGAGGTCGTGCCCCAGAACAGGGGAGCATCCGCCAGAACCGGTGCGGAACTATGTACCCCGTGAACGCGGGCGTCTGCCAGCGTCACCAGAGCTAGCTTGCCTGCGGTGACGCCTTTGGGCGAGCCCCAAGACAGCAGCAAGGTGCCCTTGTCGGGGGATACGGCACCTCGACGGGGAACCAGACCCTCAGGAAACGTGCCGTTCAGGGGCGCAGGGGGGCGGACGGGTTGGTAAGCATCGACCCCGTTCCACCAGTAGGTGGAGAGGGTCCAGCGGTCAGGCGAATTCTTGTCCAGTCCGGCCAGCCAAGTGAATCCCGCTTCCGTGTGCAGAGGCAGCAACCACTGATGGAATGGCACTGCCACTGGAAGACTGCGACCCGTGAGGGGATCCACCACCTCCCACGTGGGAGCACCCTTCGTATTCACGACTGGTTCGACCAGCAGCGCCTGAGGCCCGACCCAGCCCACCACCGTTCCCGCTCCCAGTGACTTGAACCGACGGCCCAGGTCGTGCGCCACCGTGCGGGTTTCCAGGTCGACCAGGCAACGCTCCGGGGGGCTGACACCAGGAGGCCTGTCGGATTCTACCCACAAGAAGCGCCCCATCGGCGACATTTGAGCCCTGGCGATGCGATGGTCGACCAGGCTACAGTCGGCGGCCATGTCGAAACCGCTGAAACTGAGCGGTTTCTTGTAATCCAAGCGTTCCGGCACACTCTGGAACAGGTCCCCGGCAAAACGTGAAAGCAGGCGCTGATCGTGGCTCATCTGGATCACGGTGCCACGGCTGTGGGGCAGGTGATGGAGGGTGAGGGTCAGTCCAGGCTGAGGTCGCGATGGGGAAAGTTGCATCAGCCATGCCGGGAGCGCCAACGCCAGCACGGCGCCGAATGCCAAGGCCAGCGGTAGCAACCATAGCAGGTGCCAGCGCCAAGAGCGCTGAGCCGCGACGGCCGGCCGTCCGGTGGGTACGGCCGGCGCCAGGTCGCTGGCTGGGACCTCTGCCAGCGGGCTGCTCGGAGGCAAGGTCTCCTCGGGCGGCTCGACTTCGGCTGCGGCTTCCCCACTGGCCAGCATCATCGGGAGAAGGTGCAACGGAATCGCCACGTCCAGTGAGGGCGGCGCTGTATAGGGGCTGACTCCCAGGGCCTGCAACAGCCGCCGGCCTTCGTCACTCAGTGTCAAGACCCTGGGGGTACCCAAGACACGCTCGAGATAACCCGCTGTCACCAACCATCCCAGGGCGTCGAGCGCTGCCGTTGGCCCCACGGTCCTGCCCAGCAGGCGGCTCACCAGGGTCGAGGAGAGTTGCGGGCGCGCGGACAGGAGCAGGCCCGCGGCCAGTATGAAACGGGATGCCGGGACGGGGCGTAGCCCTCGCCAAAAGCGGAGCGCCCGCTGAAGGTCTTGACCGAGGCCCAAAAATTTCCCCAGCCAAGCCGGCAGGCGGCGTCGACGGGACGGCCGGAGCCGCGCCCCCAATGCCTGAACCAAGGCCAGCCCCGTGCAACTGGCCAGCCAACCTTGGAAGGCCACCCCGAGTGGCCAGGGGCCTAACTGCCAAAGCGCCCCGATGACAAGGGCGCAAAGCAGCAGCCACAGGCCTGCCCGGCGCCCCCGCAGGCGCAGGTGCCGCAACTCCTCTTCACGTAACTGTTCGGCCCGTTTGACCAGGTGGCGAGCCAGAACCCGCCGGTCGACCGGCCGAATCGCCAGCAGCGGATGACGCGTTTGGATCACGGCTCGCCCTCGGGTGGAGCGGGCCACACCACCCATTCAGGTGAGACGCGCCGCAATGCGGGAGCAAACCGGTCAGCCAACGCTTCCCAGATCGGGGCCACCCGGCGGGTGGGCGGAGTCAGAAACCTCTTTTCCCAGGCGTCGCGGGCCGGAAATCGGGGTTGGCGGTCGAGCGCGAAGGCGTAAAAGTTCTCGATGGCTTCCTCCGCGAAGCGAATCTCTGCACGACGCGCCTGGGTGCGCTTCAGGCGATCGACGAAGGACGCCAGCAAATCCGGGGAAGCCTCGAGCAGGCGCGCAGGCCTGACGTGGGCTTGCCAAAGACGCAGGAAGATCAGGTGTGATTCCACCTGGCGCGACGTCAAACCTTGTTGAGCCAGTTCCTGGAGGAACTGTCCCAGCAGGGTGCGCGGCGGGAGTTGATTGGACATGGATTCGGACAGAGAAACTCGCCTCCTGACCTGGACAGTATATCGTTTTCACGTGCCTGAATGTGTTTGACACGCTTGCGGGCTGCCCCTACGATCGGGCTCCTGCAGGAGGAGTGGCATGGCTTCGCTCGAATGGTCTGATTTCATCACCGAGGTCCAGCAGCTTGGCGCCGAGGGGCTGACGGAGGATCGTCTCTTCGATATGGTCTGTCGGCTCCGCGTCGACGCGACCCTGCTGGATCCGCACATCCAGTTCTCCACTGAAAATTACGCGCGCCATGTCATCTATCGGGACGAGGCCGTCGAGGTCATCTGTCTGTGCTGGATGCCAGGACAGGGCACGCCGGTTCACAACCACGGCCGCTCGTTTGGGGTCGTGTGCGTCCATGAGGGGATCCTGGCGTGTACAGGCTTCCGGCGACTCGACTCCGCCGGGGAGCCTGGCCGGGCGGAACTCGAGGCCACCACGCTTGTGTATGCGACCTCCGGGACGCGGCTGTTGGACCGAGTCGGCAGTACCCATCGCCTGTCCAATCCGGCGCACCTGAATGAGCCCGCCGTCTCGTTGCATTTTTATGCGGGTCCGCTCGATTGGATGGAAGTTTTCGACTTGCGTTCGGGAACGGTCGAAGTGCGCCCCATGTTCGGTGAACCGGTCGGCCCTGGCGAACCAGACCCGGGTCTGACCGCTTCGTGACAAGCCGCTGGTTGCCGATCTGGCAGGATTTGTGGGAGACGGCGGCCGCTCACGGGGCACGCCAGGGTCGCACCCCTGCGGCCTGCCTCTGGGGAGAGGCAGGTTGCCGAGCGCTGCTTTGGCATCGGGTGGCCCATTGGCTCTGGCAAAATGATCTCCGCGGTCTCGCGCGTGGCCTGGCCCATCGCGCGCGGATGCGAACCGGCGTCGAGATTCACCCCGCCGCACGAGTGGGGCGTCGCTGCCTGTTGCTGGGATCCGGCATCGTGGTGGGAGAGTTGGCCATGCTCGGGGACGATTGCGTGCTGCACGCGGGGGTCGTGCTCACCTCGGGGGGCTTGACGCCCCTGGAGCTTGCCCGTTCGGATGCAGCGCTACTGCCTGGTCGCGGTCACCCTTCGATCGGGAACCGCGTGCGACTCGAAGCAGGCGTCCTGGTGGCCGGTGACGTGTTTGTCGGGAACGACGCGGTGTTGCAAGTTGGTGCCGTGGTGACGCGGGATGTGCCGGACGCGGCCGTGGCCCTCGGACCACCGTGTCGTTTGATGCCGCAGGCCGACCTTCATGCCGATCCTGAAGTCAGGGCCATCCGCGACATGGCCAACCGTCTGCTCGCCCTGGAAGAGCAGGTTCAGGTTCTGGCGTTTCAACTCAAACGTCAGGGCGGGCCATCTTGGGAACCCAGGAATGCGGCCACCTACGGCCCCATCACCGCCGTGGACAGGTTGGTCGACAGCAGCGGGCTGCCCTGACGGACCTGACTTCAGCGACGGGGCATCGGCTTGCCCGGCAAAGCCTTGGGTAGCCGGATCCGCTGAGAGGCCCGTCGCATGCACCACTGCAAGAGGCGCATGCCGTCGGAGCCCAGTGGCCCTGCTGGCCTGGCCCCGTCGCCGGAGGCAAACAGATGAGGAAACTGCTGCTGCGGGGCGTGGTGACTCACAGGTTTGCCTCTGAGTGGGGGCCCTCACACTGACCGGCGGGCGGCAGTCCGGGCCTCTGGCGACATGGTGACAAAGGTCTATCCCAGCTGGCGTGAGGACGCTTGCGGAGGAAGCGAAACCTTAGCCCAGACTTGGGGCCGCCTTAACCATTCGGGCCCTCCCCGCGTCGCCGCTGACGGCTCTGTGTGACCATCTCCACGTACCGTCCGGAAGCCTGGCTGACCCAGCTGAGGCGCTCTGCCGGGGGCCAGCCAAGGCGATCGCCCAACATCTCGCCCATCAATCCCGCCACCTCCTCGACAGCCCCCAGGCCTTGCGCGGGATCGGTCAGAAAAAGTCGCGTGCGTCGCTGCAAGAAATCCTCCGGCCGCGCGGCACACTCGTGACGTACGGCGTAGGCCACTTCCACGCACCAGTGCGGATGGCTGTCCGGCAAGCCGCTCAGCGGCTTCGCCAGGCTGGGAGTCTCCAGCACAAGGGCGCGCAGGGCGGGCCAGTTGGAACCGTAGCGACGGGCCAGGCAGCGCACCGCCGAAGGGTCAAGGCCGGGCGGAGGATCTGCGGCGGCCTGATCGACCCAGGCGTCCAAGCTGTGCGCCCCGAGGTCACTGCCTGAGATGGCCTGTGATTCGATTCGGCTGGGCATCCATGTCAACGAAGGAGTCGGTCGCTTCGCGAAAACCCGGTCGATGCTCTGGCGCGCCATTGTCCGGAACGAGGTCAATTTGCCCCCGGCGATCGCCAACAGGCCGGATGATGTCTCGATCACCTCGTGTTCACGCGACACCGCCGAGGCAGACAAGCCTTGCCGGGATGGGGCGATCAGGGGACGCCAACCGGCGAAGGAGGCGATCACGTCGTTCGCCGTCAAGTGGCTGCCGAAAGTCGCGTTGGTCGCGGCCAGGATGTACGCCACTTCGGCTGGCGTGGCGTCGCAATCGTCGTCGAGGTAACGTTCGTCCGTCGGCGTGACCGGATCCGTGTCCGTCGTGCCCAGCAAGGTGCAGCCCTCCCAGGGAATGGCGAACAGCAGTCGCTTTTTCCTCTCGGCGGGGTCGACCGACCTCATCAACACGGCGTGGCGGCTGAGCTGTGCGGGGATCAGCAGGTGGACTCCCTTGGTGGGCCGCAACCGGGGTTCGCAGCGCGGGTCATCCAGTTTTAGCGCGGTGTCCAACCAAGGGCCCACGGCCAGCAGCACCTGATGCGCGCGTACGGTCAAGCTTTCCTGGCCACCAGGCCAGGTGTCCCGCACTTCGATTCCATTCACTTGGCCCGATTCGTCCTTGCAGAATCCCGACAGCGCGACGTAGTTGAGGCATACGGCGCCTTCGGCGACGGCTGACTTCAACGTCTCGATCACCAGTCGGGCATCCTCCGTCAGGCCGTCCAGATAACGATACACTTCGGTCAGACGTGGGTTCTTCAGCGCCGGTTCAGCTGTTTGGGCCTCGGTCGCAGACAGTCGACGATGCCAGGGACCTCTCAGATACGTGACGTGAGAGAGGAGATCATAGAGGGTGAGCCCTGCTCGCATGAGCCAACCGCGATCGACCCCGCCGGAGAGAATCGGCAACAGGAAGTCCAGGGGCTTCGCCACGTGGGCGGCATCCAGGAAGAGGCGATTGCGCTGGGCCAGAGATTCGTAGACCAGGCGAATATCGCCCATTTCCAGGTATCTCAGGCCGCCGTGCAGCAATTTGGAAGACTTGGAGCTCGCGCCATTCGCGAAATCCGCCTTCTCGACCAGCGCGACCCGCAGGCCGCGTTGAGCCGCGTCCCAAGCGGCAGCGGCGCCCACGATCCCGCCCCCCACCACCACGAGGTCGAAGGTCTCACGGGAGAGCCTGTTAAGGATTTGAGGACGGTCCAGGGCGGAAAATCGGTTCATCGGTGGGTCAAGGCTCGGCAGACAGCGGATAGCCCTATCATACACCCCGCTCCGGCCACCCTCGCAGACATCAGAGGTCCAACTCCAGCATCTCGGACGCATCCCGAGCTGCGCTCCTCACCTCGGGGTTGGCATCCTCCAGCAGGGGGCGCACATGTTTCAGCGTGCTGGGGTCTCCCAGCAGGCCCAGGCCGCGAATGGCACACATACGGACCCAATCCGAGGGGTCTTTGAGCGCTCGCAGCAGGCATGGCAGGCCACGGCGATCGGCAATCCGACCGAGGGCATAGGCGACCTCTCCACGAATCCAGGGGTTGGCGTCCTCACTGACTTCCATCAGAGGGCCGACGGCCCTGACGTCGCCGATCGCCCCCAGCGCCTCCGCCGTGTCGCGCCGAACCCGCTCCGACTCATCGGCCGCGCCGAGCAGCAAAGGGGCCGACCGCGTCAGGTCACCCAGCGCGCGAAGCGTTCCGGCGAGTTCGGACGACACCGGGCTGGAACCGCGTAAAAGGGTAAACAGGACCGGCCACGCACTCGCCTCGGAGAGACGGGCCAGGGCCTCGGCGGCCCGCAAGCGGACGTCTTCATCCGCGTGGGACAGGTGGGACATCAACACGGGGATGGCCTCTTTTTCACCGAGGTGCCCGAGGGCCCGACACAACCTGGCCAGCCGACTCGGCGGTTGGTCTCGCTGTGCCAGTTCCAGCAGAGGCTGCAAGCTCATCGGGTCAGCCATTTCCATCAAGGCATCAATGCAAGCATCGGTCAGGGCTTGGTCGCCCGCCGGATGGCTGACGCCCGCGAGCAAGGCACGCCTGGATTCCTCGCCAGGCAGAGAGCCCAGCGCCCAGGCCGCATCGATTTGGGCGCGCGGCGAACCCGACTCGAGCAATTCCCGCAAGACGGGCGCCGCTGACTCTCCCAGCCGTAACAGAGCGTGCGCCGCTCGTCGGCCGATGCCACGCGTGTGTCCCAGGTAGCGTGCCAGCAGTTCGACGGCTTCGGTCGGGCGGCGTTCCAGAATCCAGTCGATCAGCGTGGCGAATGCTTCCTCGTCGTGACGATCAGCGGCTTCCCGGAGCGCCACCTCCAGCCTTCCAGCGGGTAATCCTGAGGGATCTCCGGGGAGTTTCATGCCGTCCCTCCCTGGCACGGATGGCCGGATACCCAATGCAACTCGCGCGCGAACGCCCGGGAGAAGGCCAGGGCAAATCGTGACGCCAAGGTCTCACACGTGGGGGGCGGTTGAACCAGAAAATCCGCCACGGAGGCCATCACGTCTGCCGCGAGTCCACAGGGGTGCAGCCGCTGGAAGGCGCTCACATCGTTCGAGACGTTCAGCGCGATGCCGTGATAGGTCACCCAGTGCTTCACCGCGACTCCCACACTGGCCAGTTTCCGCTCGCGATACCAGACGCCGCTAAAACCGTCTCGCCTTCCGGTTTGCAAATTCAGCTCCAGCAGGGTGTCGATCACCGCTTGTTCCAGGTTCCTGAGGAAGCGATGCAGGTCGCGTTCGTGAGGCGCCAGGGCCAGCAGGGGGTAGCAAACCAATTGCCCCGGGGCGTGATAGGTCGCGTCGCCACCACGTTCAACTTCGACCACGTCGACGTCTCCCGCATCCAGCACGTTCTGGCGGGCCTCCTTGCGCCTTCCCAAGGTAATCACGGGGGGATGTTCGAGCATCAAGAGGGTTTCGGGCTGGCTGCCCCGGTAAATCTCCGCAAGCAGGGTTTGCTGCAGCAACCACGCCTCGTGATAGGGCACCGTGCCCAACCAGTACACCGCGGTGGCCGCGGGGCCGTTCGGCGGCGGGGCGTCTGGCGAGGTTGGCATCACACTGATTCACCGTAAGAACAACACGCCGCATGATACCAGGGTTTCCAACCAAGTAGTGGCCGACTGTGGCGGTCGGGTATATGAGGGGGGCGCGGGCTGGTCGGCGCCCTGTCAGGACAGTCATGAGCGAGTCGGATCCACTCCAACCATTAGGCTACAAGGCGATCGCGCAGGTGGATGCGTCGCCGGGACCGTGGCGCGTCCTCGTTCCGCTGCAGGGCGGAAAGCGAATCGGGGTGCGCGAGTACTTGTCTGCTTGGGACCTGGATCCCCTGCGTTTGGTGCTGGTCCGGCAGATTTGGAACAGTCTCGCGGATCCAGCTTGCGTGCTGGCCGGCCCCATCCGACGAACCCGCACGGGCTCGATGGTCTTGCAAAGTGATTGGGTGGATGGTCCGAGCGTCGAGGAACTTGCGCCTCTCCCCGTCTCGCGCGTCCGCGAAATCCTCGAACAGCTGGCCCGCGTGCTCGACGCCCTGCACGCACTAGGTTGGTACCACGGACATCTGGCCGCCCACGCCGTCCGATTCACGGCTGAGGGGATGCCCGTCGTGCTGAACTGGTGGTGCTGCCTGCCAGAGGGGAGTGAGGTGGGGACGCTTGTCGAAGCGCTTCGCCCTGACACGCCTCCTGAGGCCTTACGAGGGGAACCACTCAGTTATCGCACGGACATGTGGGGGCTCGGTGTTCTGGGATGGACTTTGCTGACCGGGAGTCACCCCTTTGCTTCGGTTCGTGACGATGCGCTGGCCGGGTGCCTGCTGGCTGGGCCGCCTCCGGCGACTGAACTCCGTGGCACCGGTGAGGCGCAGGAACTCTTGCGGCTACTGCAGCGGTTGCTGTCCCCCGAGCCCGCTGCCCGTCAGCAGGCCTGGGAAACTTTCCTGGCGCCCCCTTCAGGCAAGCAGAAACAGGAGCGAAGTCTGACGGTCGATTTTCGGGCGTCGATGCCTCGTTCGCTTCAGGCCTCGGCCTCGGCAGGTTGGGATGCCATCCAGGTGGCAACGACGTCTCGTGGGGCCCTGCTGGAGGCTCGTGCGCCGACGGGGGGAGGGAAGTCTCGCCTGTTGCGTGTCCTGCGGGCAGACTGCCTGCGGGAAGGCATTCCAAGCGTGTGGTTCCAGGCCACGCCTTCACAGGTTCCACTGGTGGCCTGGCGGCAAATCTTGCTGGCCCTCCGCGCGGCTCTGAGCTCCAGGGACGAATCAGCCGCGGCACTCTGCAGTGACGCGTTGGCCGCCTTGGACCAGCGATGCCAGGACCCCCTGGTGCCGCTTCGCCTGGATGAGCGCCCCCTGGACCACCTGGTGGCCGCCGGGAACGGTCTGTTCGATGCCTTGGCGCAGCGAGGGCCGCTGGTCTGCTTCATCGACGGTTGGGAGGCCCTGGACGAGCCCAGCCAGAGCCTGCTGCGTGCCGTGCTGCGGGTGGAGCGTCCCGGACTGGTGTGGGTGGTATCAACCCGGGCTGGTTTGGGGGATTTGCCTGCTCGCAGCCTGCCCGTGAAGGCGCCGGATGACCACGACTTTGAAGACTGGCTGGCCGCCATTTTTCAACTTCCCCGCGTGCCTTCTCGTTTTGCCGCGGCCTTGCGCCGCCACTCAGGCGGAGATTATCAGCGAGCGGCTGACCTGCTCGCTCAGCTCACGTCGAAGCGCGTGATCGTGGAGACCCCTGGAGGCTGGCGTCTTCCGGAAACCCTCTGGCCACAGGTCCTGGATGCCTCTGCGGAGCGAGAATCCTCCGGGGAGGCTGATTCTGTGGCGGATGGGAGGGACATCATTTGCTTGGTGGCCCTGACCCACCCCGATGGGCTGCTGGATTGGGCTGGCCTGCTCGCTGCCGAGGCCCCGGAGCAGGCCCTCCGCCATCTCTCCGCGCTCTTGGGGCTGGGCCGCGCGCGCTTGTATCCAGCCGGCATCCTCCTCGCGAACGATGAACTTGCGTGGGGCCGCGAGCACCTGGCTCCGGCGACACGTCAGGCTCACCATCAGCGCCTGGCGAACTATGTGGAACTCTCACCGGTTGCCCCCTGGTGGCCGGTGACCTCGCGCAGTCTGCGTCTGGCCTACCACGAATCAGCAGCCGGAGTGGACGCTTCGAAACAATGGCATGACGCCGGATGGTATGCCCTGAGCCTCGGAGCAACCAGCACGGCCGAGACTTGTTTTTTGGCGTTGCTGGGTGGCCTCCACACGGCGATGGTGGCCATCGCCGTCCAGGAGGATGCGCTTGAAGGGTTGGCCTGGGTCGCTGCCCAGAAGGCTGACTGGCAGGCTGCGCGGGGCCAGCTCGAGCGGGCGATCGCCCTCAACGCCGGACGGCCTGGTAACACGCGAGACCTGCAACTCGCTTTGGCCATCTGCTTGCATCGGAGCGGCGGATTGCGGGAACGGGAACGCGCGCGTGAGAGCCTGGAGGTCCTGTGTGCGGAATCATCCCTCGAAAGCTTGCGCTGGGGACGGTTTCGACCTCGCCTCGAGCTCGCCACCATCCTGCTGGGGGAGCATCGCCTGCAGGAGGCAGAGGCGGTCCTGCATTCCCTGCGCGCGGAGCAAGTTGCCGTGCCTGGGGACATCGGGGCCTGGTTGGCAGCCGCCACTGCCCTGTTGCGCTGCCAGACGGTGAAGGATTGGCAAACGCCCCTGTTCGAGGAGGCCGTGACGGCCCTGCTGGACTGCCCCGATGCGCTCTCCAGTTTGAAATACGACATGTTGACTCAGCTTGTGGCACTGGCCTGGTCCCTGGGACGTTGGCGGGAATTGCGCCAGGTCATGCCAGACTGGCTTCTGCTGAGTGAGCGTAGGGAATCTGAGGAACAGCTGGCCGGCAGGCGCTTGCGCCATGCGCTCGTGCTCGCTGAATGTGGTTCGCTGGACCAGGCCTTGGAGGTATTGCCTCGCGCGGCGCTCGACCAGGCAGACAATGGGCTGCTGCTCCAACAGTCCCAAGCCCTGCAGGGCTGGGTCCTGGTGGAGCAGGGCCGCCTGGAGGAAGCCTTTGCGTTGCTGGAGCGCCTGCTGGAGGCGTATGGGGCGAGCCCAACGTCGGAACTGGAATGGCCGCTTTCCCGTCTCGCCCACGCGGCCTGTCGCGTGGGCCTGCAGGAAGAGCTGCAAGCGTGTCTCGACCGCCTGGCGGTCCATTGGGCCCCGGGCCAGCCGGATACGGCTGAATGGTTCCTGGCCCGGTCTCACCTCAGGCTTTCCCGGGGCGAGTGGGAGGCGGCCCGGGCTGATGCCTTGCGAGCCTTGCCCGCGAATTCGAATCTTGCGGCCCAAACCGAGGCACGCCTGCAACTTGCCAGCATCCGCCTGGCGGTCGGTGACGCCTCGGGGGCTGCGGACGCCTTGGCTGGGCTGGGCGAACCCTTGAAGTCGGCCGGGGCGAGACGAGCGCTCGCCTATCTGGAATGCCTCCAAGGCGAATGCTCGCTTCTGCGAGGCGGCTCGGATGCGGCGCGCCATTTTCAACTGGCTCGCCACCACGCCGACGAGATGGGATTGCCCTGGTTGACAGCGCGGGCCCTGGACGGTTCCGGTCGTTGCAACCCGCTGGCAGAAGCGGCTATTGCCAATTTCCAGGATGCGCAGCGGCTCCTGCGTCGGATGTTGGGGACCTTACCGGCTGACCGTCGGGCTCAGGTGGCTTCTCAGGAGGGGGTCAAAACCGTTCTCGAACGGGTCTGGGCGGGCGGTGGGACCTTGCTGCTCAGTGCTGAGGCCCATCAGGACATGTTGCAGCGATTTGGGCAGATCACGTCGGACTTGTCAGGCGTCACCTCTCACTATGGCCTGATGATTCGTGCTTGGGGAGCCAAGCGGGAGCAGCTCGCCACCTTCAATCGGATGGTGGCGTCCATCAACGCCTCCCTGGTGGTCGATGATGTGGCCCAGGCGGTGTTGCGCGTGGCGCTGGAGCTCACCGGAGCGGAGCGGGCCTTTGCCTTGCTGAAGTCCCAGGGCCGTTACGAGGACCTGCTGGTGCGAGCAGGTCTGGACCGGGGCGGGCGTGACATCCGAAATCAGCCCCTGTCCATGAGTGTGTGTCTCCGGGTGGCGGCCCGCCGGGAACCGGCTGCCCTGATCGAAGGTCAAAAATTGGAGGATTTTGAACCAGGAAAGTCGGTGGCGGCTTTGAACCTGAAGGCCGTCATGGTGGCTCCCATGATCGCAAAGGGACGGTGCTTGGGGGTGCTCTATGTCGACAGTCAGGCGGCTCGGGTGGCCTACTCGCTGCAGGACCTGGACCAGCTGGCGCTGGTCGCGTCTCACGCCTCGACGGCCTTCGAGAACGCCACGTTGTATGAAGGCATCGCGCGCCATACCGAGGAACTCGAAAAGCAATTGAGGGCCGTGCGTCAGGCCGACAGGGTCGCCAACCTGGATGCGCTGACTGGCCTGCGAAATCGGCGGGCCTTCCTGGCGACCGCAGACCGCGAACTGGCCCTGGCGCGCAGGCAGAATCGCGCCCTTGCACTCCTGTGCTTCGAAGTAGACCACTTTCAGGAAACCAGGGAGCAATTTGGCCCGGCCGTTGGGGATCAAATCCTGCAACGCGTCGGGCAGGTCCTGGCCGATGCGGCTCGTGAAACTGATCTGGTGGCCCGACTTGGGGGAGAGGCGTTTGTGGTTCTCTGTCCCGAGACGCCGGGGACGGACGCCCTGAACCTGGCGCATCGGGCCTCCGCCCAGATTCGCGCGTCGCACGAGCGCCAGTCGCCAGACGACCCACTTCCGCCCGTGAAGGTGTCGTGTGGCGTGGCAGACTGGCGGCCTGCGGATGGCACCATCAATGTCGTGCTGGCCAGGGCGCAAGAGGCCTTGCAGCGGGCCAGGCTGGAGGGGACCCCCGAGCCTGGTACCTGACTGGTGGAGGGAGGACTGGGGCGACATCTGGCCTCTGCGTTCGAGGCGCGGAACGTCGTCTCAGCGCTTGGCCAGAGCGGGTTGGTTGAGGGTGTGGACGGCCTCGCCGACGGCGTGTTTGACCGCTTCCATGAAGGCCTCGGGCAAGGTGGGGTGGGCGTGAATGGTCAGGCCGATGTCGTCGGTGAAGGCCCCCATCTCAAGGGCCAAGGTGGCCTCTGCGACGAGGTCGGAGGCCTGTGGCCCCACGATCCCTACTCCCAGCAAACGGTGGGTCTCGGCATGCACCAGCACCTTGACAAACCCCTCGGTTTCTCCAGTCGTCATGGCTCGCCCGGAGGCCCCAAACGGAAACTTTCCGGTCAGAACGGGAAGCTTCTGATTCGCCGCCTCAGCCGGCGAGAGTCCCACGGTCGCGATCTCGGGATCCGTGAAGATGACGGCAGGGATGGCTTGCGCGTCCCACTGAGCCGGATGCCCGGCGATCACCTCCGCCACAATTTCAGCCTCCATCGACGCCTTGTGCGCCAGCATGGGCTGCCCGGCCACGTCGCCAATCGCGTAAATGCCGGCTACATTCGTTTTCAGCTGCGCATCCACCCGGACGAATCCTCGTTCCACGGCGACCCCGACCGTTTCCAGGCCCAGGTTCTCGCTGTTGGGGCGACGGCCCACCGTCACCAACACCTTGTCAGCGCTCAAGGTTTCGCGCTGGCCCTGGCGTTCAACCGTGACGAGCGCCCCGGCTCCATCTGGCGCCCAGCCCGCTGCTTTCGCGTCTGTCAGGACCGTGACGCCCAGTGCGGCGAGTTTCTTGGCCACAACGGCTACCAGTTCTGGATCTTGGCCCGGGAGCAACTGGCTGCCAGCTTCGACGATGGTCACGGCAGCCCCCATCTTGGCGTAGGCCTGGCCCAGTTCCAATCCGATGTAACCGCCCCCGATGACCAGCAAGCGGCCCGGCACCTCTGGCAGGGAAAGCGCTTCGGTGGAACTCAGGATGGGACCGCCGAAGGGGAATCCGGGCACCTCGATCGGTCTGGAGCCGGTTGCGAGGACCATGTGAGGGGCCTGCACGCGAATGGGGCCACTCGCCGTCTCCACTTCCAGTTCCCGCGGTGACACAAAGCGCGCCGCTCCCTGCAAGAGGTCCACCTTGTTCCCTTTGAGAAGTCCCGATACGCCGCCCGTCAGTTTCTTGACGATTCCGTCTTTCCAGGATTGCAAACGGGCAAAGTCCAGATGGACGCTTTCCACCACGATGCCCATCGCGTCCGCTTTTTTGGTCTTTTCCAGGGTCTTTGCCGCGTGGATGATGGCCTTGGATGGGATGCATCCCACGTTCAAGCAAACTCCCCCCACCGACCCTTTTTCGATCACCAGCGCCTTGAGGCCCAACTGTCCCAGTCGGATTCCGCAGGCGTATCCGCCCGGTCCAGCGCCGATCACGACAGCATCATATTGTCTGGTTTCCATGCGAAAACTCCTTCGGAGCAGGGGTTGCGCGCGCACGGCCCGGCGAGGTTGCGCGGCGGGGAGAGTCGGTGACGATTCAGAGCGTCATCAACAGGGTTTCGGGGTCCTTCAGGTAGCCGATCACGGCATTCAGGAACAGGACAGCCTCCGCGCCGTCATTCACGCGGTGGTCGAAGGACAGTCCGAGATACATCATGTCCCGCGCGGCCAACGTGCCATCCTCCAGCACAACCGCCCGCTTCTGCATGTTGTTCACCCCGAGGATGGCCACCTCCGGATGGTTGATGATCGGAGTGGCAAACAGACCGCCGATGGAACCCACGTTCGAGATCGTGAAGGTGCTTCCCGAGAGTTCCTCTGCCGTGGCCTTTCCGGCACGCGTTCGAGCCGCGATGTCTGCCATGTCGCGAGCAATCTCCAAGAGGCTCTTGCGGTCCGCATGGCGGATGACCGGGACGAGCAACCCGTTATCGGTCGCCGCCGCGAAGCCGATGTGATAGTCGCGCTTGATCACAATTTCCTGAGTCGTGTCGTCCAGGCTGGCGTTGAAGCTCGGAAACTGTTTGAGCGCTGCAATCACGGCCTTGATGAAAAACGGCATGTAGCTCAGTTTGACGCCCAATGCCTCGGCGCGAGGCTTCATGCGCTGGCGCAAGCCCACCAAGGCCGTCATGTCGACCTCGTCGAAGGTCGTGACGTGCGGGGCGGTGAAGGCCGACTGCACCATTTTCTCGGCGATCTTGCGACGCAATCCACGCAAGGGGCGACGCTCGTCGCCCGGGCCGGCGGCGATGGAGATGGCAGGTGACGTCGCTGCCACGGCCACAGGAATGGCAGGAACCGAGGCGACCGGAGCGAGTGTTGGCCCTGCTGCGAAGGCCTGGACGTCATCGCGGGTCACCCGCCCGTGAGGGCCGGAACCTGGGACCAGTTGAAGGTCCACCCCCAGGTCACGCGCCAACTTCCGCGTGGCCGGCGCCGCCAAGGCCCTCTCTCCGGACGGTCGCTCCAGCACCGCGGTGCCGGCCTTGACCGACCCGTGCCCATTGCTCGAGCCTGACGCCACGGCCACGACGACTTCCTGTTTGGCCGGCGCGTCGACTTCCGTCACGGGGAGCGCCGCAGCTCCGACCGACCCCTCCGACACGATCAGAACCAACGCCTGACCCACCGGGCAGATCTGACCCTCTGTCCAGAACCGTCGGGCCACCGTCCCGGACTTGGGACTGGGAATTTCCACCGTCGCCTTGTCCGTCATGATCTCCACAATCGGTTCGTCTTCTTTGATGGCTTGCCCTTCCGCGACCAGCCACTTGACAATCTCGCCCTCCACGACGCCTTCACCAATGTCAGGCAGCCGGAATTCGAATTGGCCGGGTTGGATCTCGACGAGGGTGACGTGACTCATGGGCGACTCCTTCAATCAGACGGCGAGAACCCGCGTGAACGCAGCGAGGATTCGCGCTGTGTCCGGCAGGTATTCGTGTTCGAGTGTGTAGGGAAAGGGCGTATCGTATCCGGTGACGCGGAGCACGGGCGCTTCAAGATGCCAGAAGGCGTGTTCCGTGATCAGGGCCGCAAGTTCCGCGCCGAATCCCAGGGTCCGGGGCGCTTCATGCACGATCACGCAGCGCCTCGTCTTGCGGACGGAGGTGAGCACGGCGTCGATATCGAGGGGAATCAGGGTACGCAGGTCGAGGATTTCCGGGTCCATTCCGCGCTTTTCGGCTTCGACAGCAGCCTCCAGCACGGTGTGCGTGACGGCTCCATAAGTCAGCACCGTCAGGCCGCGTCCTTCTCGGAGGCAGGCGGCTTTACCAATGGGCGTGAGGTAGTCGTCTTCAGGGACGTCAGCCCGGGCCGCGCGATACACCCGTTTGGGCTCCATGAAAATGACGGGGTCATCGCTTCGGATGGCCGATGCCAGCAGGCCCTTGGCATCGACCGGATTGGACGGGCACACAACCACCAGCCCAGCGGTATGGGCAAAATAGGTCTCGTTGTGTTGGGAGTGGTAATGTCCCCCCTTGATGCCGCCCCCAACGGGCATGCGGACCACCACAGGGCAGGGATACTGACCACCTGAGCGGAATCGGAACTTGGCCAGTTCGTTGGTCAGTTGGTCAAAGGCGGGGTAGGCGAAATCTGCGAACTGAATCTCAGGCACCGGGCGCAGACCGTAGAGCGCCATGCCGATGGCGGCCCCAATGATTCCATTCTCGGCCAGCGGCGTGTCGAGCACCCGCCCACTCCCGAACTCTTCCTGCAAGCCCGTGGTGGCGCGGAACACACCGCCGAAGCGCCCCACGTCCTCCCCGAGCACGACCACCCGTTCGTCCCGACGCATCTCTCGCCGCAAGGCGTCATTGACGGCTTGGATGATGTTCATCGTCGGCATGCGCGATACTCCTCCGGAGGGGTCAGGGATGGGCCACGGCGGGGGATTTCCGCGCCTCGAGCATCCCCTTGATGAACAGTTCGCCGGCTCGGTAGGAACTCCGCACGAGCGGACCTGAAGCCACGTAGCGAAACCCGAGGCGTTTGCCCAGGTCCTCGTAGGCGGCGAATACCTCCGGGCGCACGTACTCTACCACAGGGAGATGCTTGGCCGTCGGCTGCAGGTACTGGCCAAAGGTCACAATTTCGCAGTCGACCGCGCGCAGGTCTCGCAAGGCCTCCGCCACTTCCGCCTCTGTCTCACCGAGGCCGATCATCAACGACGTCTTGGTCGCAATCGCGGGGGCATGCTCCTTGACCACCCGAAGCACGTCCAGTGACTGCTGGTAGTTCGCGCGTGGGTCGCGCACACGGGGCGTGAGACGCGCGACCGTTTCCACGTTGTGGGCGATCACGTCAGGCCCCGCGTCGGCCACCAGGCGGATCAATCCCCGCTCGCCACGAAAGTCAGGAATGAGCACCTCGACCAGCATGTCGGGGCGCCGCGCTTTCACCTCCCTGATCACCGCGGCGAAATGTCCCGCCCCTTGGTCGGGCAGGTCGTCACGGTCGACCGAAGTGATCACCACGTAGTCCAGTTCGAGTTGCGCCAGCATCCCTGCCACCTTGATGGGCTCCTCGGGATCGATCGGGCGTCCGACCCGATTGGTTTTGACGGCGCAAAAACGGCATCCGCGGGTGCAGGTGTCTCCCATCACCATGATGGTGGCGGTACCGCCTCCCCAGCACTCCGCCACGTTGGGACAGCGTGCCTCCTCGCAGACCGTGGCGAGACCCAGTTGGCGAAGGCGCCCCTTGATGAACTGGTAGCGTTCTCCGGCAGGAGGACGAACCTTGAGCCAGGCTGGTTTGGGGGCTGAGGTGGTCATAGACGGGTTCCGCAGGGGCACGGCGACAGCCAAGGCGTCGCACGGTGCTTCAGGACTGAATGTTCCAGCTTACGCCTGGGTTGCAAGCCCCGTCAAGTGGCCCTTTTCAGCCTCCGGAGAGCATTTGGAGCACCTCTGCTCCCTGCCTGCCCTGCGCTGTGAGGGCAGAGACCCAGGTGTCGATGATGCGAGCAGTGGCGCCCCAGATCAGGTGGGGCCCCGCTTGATAGAAGATGATCTGCCGGGCCGGCGTGCCCGCGTCGCGGGACCACCAGGTTTCCTGACGTTGCGCCGGATCCAGGAAGGTCCGCCAGGGAACGGAGAAAACCTCCGCCACCTCATCGTGCTGGATCGCAAACGGATACGCCGCTGGAATCACCGCGACCACGGGCGTGATCCGGACGGCCTTGAGGGTGCTGACGTCATCCAGGCAGCCGATCACATCGACGTGGGCGGCCGCCAGACCCAGTTCTTCCTCGGCTTCTCTCAGGGCCGTGTCTTCCGGTCTCAGTTCCCCTGGCTCGATTCGACCACCCGGAAAGCTGATCTCTCCAGGGTGGGTGTTCAACCTCTCGCTTCGCCGGGTGAACACCACCTGCCAACCGTTGGCCCCCGGCCAGAGGGCGACCAGCACGCAGGCCGGGCGGACACCCTCTGGAAGCGTGCGACGGTCGTGTTGTGCGAACCAGTTTCGGAGGGGGACGAGTGAGGTCTGCATCCGTTCTGATCACTCTGTGACAGAGATCCTATATCCAACGTGGGGGCCCGATTAGTATGAAATTGCTGGCATCGCCAGTGGTCCGAAAGGACCGGTCTACCACACACCGGTACCCTATCCCCCCCAAGGCAAGCTCCTCGTCGGCCAAGCGACGGGGGGCTTGCCGTTTGTGGGGGTAGACGCAGTGAAAGCGCCCCGGACGCGTGGCGCGCGGGGCGCTTTGAGAGGGCGGTTCAGTGTTTGCCGGCGCGCTGGCGGGCTTGCACGATGTGTTCCGTGCCGCTCCACCACGCCCGGTCGATCGGGCCCATTGACACGTAGTCAGCCGCTGGCGATTGCGCGCCGGGCGCGAGAAAGGCGTACTGCTCGCGCAAAACGAAAAGACGTTCCGGCTCGAACAGGCCTGATTCCTCGTCTGGTTCGGTCAGTGTCGCTTGCCGGCGGTTGGCATCCCAACTGGGCCAGGGGCCAAACCCCCGCAATTCCGCGGACCGATGAGGCTGGCTGGTCGCCACCAACTGGTCGGCGTGGTTTCGATGCAGCACCAGCACGCGCCCATCTTGCATCCTGATGTTGAGTTCTTGGAGGGCGGAGCCGTGTTGTTCAGCCATGGGGTCGAACTTCCTTCCTGTCACTGTGACAAGGGCCAGCGTGATGCTGGTTCCCGCTGGCGTTCATTCTATCCCGGCGATCGCCGTCCCTCAAGCGGGCGACCTGAACAGGAACGGTCCCCAACCCAGCGAAGCTCGTGTTAAGGTGTGGGTAGTCGAAGGCGTTCCCTGACCGGACATTCCGGGAATTCGATCAGGAGGCATGAAGCGATGACTTCAGCGACCGATGCACAACAGCTGACCAACCGCTTGCCAGCGCAATATCGGGGCCGCAAGGACCTGCTGGGGCAAGCGCGCCTGAGGCTGGCGAAGGCCGCCTCGGGCCTCCGAATTTCTGAAGGATTTCAGGAATGGATCTTCACGCCGAACAAGGTGATCCAAACCTACTCCCCCGTGCGACTCGATAGTGGAGAGATCACGGTCTTTCCAGGCTATCGGGTTCAACACTCCAATGTCCTCGGCCCCTACTATGGCGGGGTGCGCTTCCATCCTGAAGTCGACCTTGACGGGGTGACGGCGCTCGCCTTGTTGATGAGCTGGCAGTGCGCCTTGCTCGGCATCCCTTTTGGAGGAGCCAAAGGCGGCGTGACGGCTGACCCTTATCAGATGTCGCAGGGGGAACTGGAGCGTCTGACCCGGCGCTATACCTCCGACATGGTGACGGTCTTCGACCCGAAAAAAGACATCCCGCGGCCTGATATCAGCACCAGTGGCCGGGAGATGGCCTGGATGATGGACACCCTGAGCGTCAACCGTGGCTATGCCTTGCCGGCGGCCGTGACAGGCAAGCCGCTGGTCATTGGTGGCACCCAATTGGCCGGTGACTCGGCGGGTAAGGGGGCCTATTTCCTGCTCAAGGACTTCCTGCGAGGGCGTGGCGAGGACGTGCGTGGAAAGCGGGTGGTGATTGAAGGCTTCGGCAAGCTGGGGCGGGTGCTGTCCCAGCTGCTATATCGCGATGGTGCCATCATTGTGGGGGTCAGCGATCGCAGCGGCGCCTGGTATTCGCCGGAAGGATTCGACGTCCACGCGCTGCTGCGCCACGTCGACGCGCACCGCCTGCTGGAGGGCGTCGAGGCGGCCGTTCGGATGTCGGAAGAGGAACTGTTGCAACTCGATTGCGACATTCTTGTGCCGGCCTCCCTGTCCGCTCAGGTGACGCGCAGCAATGCGGGACTGATCCGGGCGGGCGTCATTCTCGAGTGTGCCAACATGCCCGTCACCCCTGAGGCGGACCGGCTCCTCGCCGAACGTGGAATTGTGGTGCTCCCGGACCTCATCGCGAATGCGGGAGGAGTCTTGGTCGGCTACTTCGAATGGGTTCAGGACAACAATCAGTTGTTCTGGACGGAGGAAGAAGTGACGGGCCGCCTGCGTGATCTCGTGCTCCGCACCTGGCAACAAGTGGCCTCCCGGGCTGAACGTGACGGCCTGAGCTACCGTGAGGCGGCCCATACGATCGCGCTTGAGCGCCTGTTCGAGGCGGCCTCTTTGCGCGGGTTCTATCCCTAGCCCACAGGGTCCCGGCCCGTTGTCTCTGCCCCGCGGCGAGTTTGATTGACGCTGACTGGCCCCTGCCTTTGGGAAGGTCCGCTCAAGGTTGAACGGTGCGCGCGGGAGGGAGTGGCCGCGCCACCATGAGCCCCACCTGTCGCGCGATGCCGCTGGTGTAGTCCATCAGGTTCTTTCGGCTGACCTGGACGACCTCACCGGGCTGGGGAGCGTGGAGCAAACGAACCTCGCCATCCTCCCCCCGTTCGATCAGCCCGGTATGCACGACATCGAGTCCATCGATGTCCGTCGCGAAGGCCACAATGTCACCCGATTGCAACAGGGGCATCACGCTGCTGAGTTTTGCCTTGGGAATGACCCAACGCGCCTGCTGGCTCAGGCGGCTTTCGACTCCCTGGATGGCAGCGAACGTCGCATCCGAAGCCAGATTTCGATAGGCTGCGCGGTGCGTGGACATGAAGTTCAGGGGCCGCCGGTCTTCGACACCGCCCAAACTGGCCGTGAGGTCTTGAACGATCCCGCGTCGATCATTGTCACGAAGCCATTCGCTGAAGTAATGCAAGCGACTGACGTAGCCTCGCTGATGCCCGTCACGATACCGGACCCGCTCAAGTTCTCGTTTGAATGCACTCCAGGAGCGTTCTCCCAGATCCTCCGCTCGGGCGATCGCCAGGGCGGTTTCAACCAAGGTGACGCAATCGAACCCATCGAACCGTGCCACCACCGGTTCGTCCTGGTGGGAGGGCTGGAAAGTATTCAGGCTACCAGCGAGATAGGGTTGTCCGAGCAGAGCACGTCCCACCTGATGGGTGCGGCGGCCCACGTTGGTCTCACGCGGCAAGTTGGCGACCAGTTTGGCCCACTGGCCCTGTTCGGGAGGCAAGGGGGCTGGAAAGGCCAGACTGGTCGTCGGCAGCGCGAGGATCGAAAGCAAGGCGCACAGTGAGGCAAGGCGTGACATGAGGGTAGGTTCCACGACGCTTCTGAGGTGATTCAGCGAATCAGGCGAATCCGATGGTTATCGAGGTCGACCACGTACAGACTACCATCCGGGCCCAGCGCCAAGCCTGAGGGCGTGTTGAACCTGGCGGCACTGCCTTGGCCGTCCGCAAAGCCCATCAGCGAACCAGCCAGGGTGCTGACGAGGCCGTCGGCGCTGATGACCCGGATCCGATCATTTCCGACATCCGAGATGTACAGACTGCCATCGGGTGCCAGCGCCAGTCCGTTTGGCAGAGCGAATTGTGCCTGTGCGATAGGCCCGTCGCGCAGCCCCATTTCGCCTCGCGTCAAGGATGTGACCGTCCCATCCGGGGCGATCGCCCGCAACCGGTCGTTGTAGGTATCCGCCACGATCAAGCCGCCATCCGGTCGCCAAACCAGGTCAAACGGGCTGTAGAATTGTGCCATTGTCCCCGGCCCGTCGAGGTAACCTTCCTGGGATCCCGCCAGCGTCGAGACGATTCCCTGGGGACTGATCTTGCGAATGCGGTTGTTCAAGCTGTCGGCCACAAACACGGTGCCATCGGGCGCTACCGACAATCCAACGGGCGCATCGAACTTGGCGATGAGGCCCGGGCCGTCGGCAAAGCCTGCATTGGAACCGGCCAGCGTGGACACCATGCCATCGGGCGAGATTTTTCGGATGCGGCAGGCATTGGTGTCGGTGACGTAAAGGCTGCCGTCAGGCCCGAAGGCCAGCCGCGATGGCGTCACGAAGCTGGCTGAGAGGCGGGGGCCATCCACACTGCCCAGGGTGCCACCAGCCCAGACCGAGACCTGGCCTTCCGGGCTGATTCGACAAATCCGGCGATTGTTGGTGTCTGTCACGTACAGGTTTCCATCCGGACCGAGCGCGATACCCTCCGGGCTGAAGAATCTGGCCGTCTGGGCCGGGCCCACCGCTGTCCCCGGGGCGGAACCCGCCAACGTGGTGACCTTGCCGAGCGGTGCCTTCCAGAGGACCGGGGCAGCAGGGGTGGTGGTGGCCGCCGGTGTCGGTCTGGGGGTAGGTTCCGTGCTGGTCACTGGCTTTGGAAGCGTGATCGCACCGGTCGCGACGGGGACTTGTCCCGCCGCTGATTGCTCCCCGCCGGGCACGTCTGAATTTTTGGCGTCGATCGGGGCAGTCGCAACTGGCGCGTCGCGGGAGACGGACTGGGCAGCGGGGGGAGGCGTGGGGCTTCCCGCTGGCTGCGCGGGTCGTTGCGACAGATCATTTTTAAGTTCATCGAGCGATTTTTGGACGCTCCGCAATTCATTGCGCATGTCAGCCAGGCTGTCCTCGAGGCCTTCGATACGACTGACCAGCTCGCTGATGCGGCGCAACACCGCCCTGCGGTCCGTGAGGTCCGGTATATCTTCCGGTCGCAGGTTGTCCCGCGTGGTTTCCACGGCCGTTCGAAAATCGGCCGGGTTGAAGGCCCCCAGGTCCTGTCCCGCGATCCCCCTCAGGACGCCCGCTGCGACCAGGGTGGAGGCCGCTTCGATGTTCGAGGCGACCACCATGGCCGTCGGGCGCACGATCGTCTGCAGCGCAGCGGTGCGCCCTGATTCGGTGGGAATTTCCGCCACCACCACGAAGGTGTAGTCCGGGGGGACCTTGGCGATGGTAAATTCTCCCTTGGCATTGGTGACAGCCTCGGGTAAACCCAGGATGCGCTGACCGGCTGCATCAGCCAGGTACACGCGAGCGCCAGCCACCAGCCTTTCCTCGAGGTTTGGGGCTTGAAATAGCCGGCGCGGGAACTTCTCTGGCGCCGAGATGCGCTCGGCCCCCGCGTCACCCGGGGCGAGGCGGCCCATCGCCGACCTCGCTTGCACGGCCGTCGGCCTGTCCCCCCGGTCGGAAATGATGCCGGCCGACCGCTCTGAAATGATGCCGGCGGTCCGCTCAGAAATCAGACTGACTCCCGCCGTGGGTTTCAGGGAGGCGGGCACTCGCACCGCGCCCGTGACGGTTCGCAGGGTGGCGCCATCCAAGCCGATCAACCCCCCCGCCTTGGGCGGCTTGGCGGCCGCCACCTTGCTGGTCGTCAGGTCAGGACGAGGGCCGACCTGGGAGGCGATACACGCCGACAGCAAGCTCGCCGTGAGGGATAGCGCGATTCGCTCGATATGGCTGGTCAAGGCGGGCCCTTTCAGGATGTGGCCGTCATCGCTCTGTCACCGTGGTCACTCGGGTCGCCGACGCGACATCAAACCCATACCCCGTATTCCCGCCATCCGCCTCACTCAACCGACGAGAGCAGAACACCTGTCAACGGCGCCAGGCCAAACATCAGGCCAGCCGTCTTCTCCTCCGCGTGACCAGCAGGCTCCACCCCACCATGGTCGCCGCACTGACCGCGGCCACGGCAAGACCCCAGTCAAGTCCTCCCGGCGAATAGCGCACGGTGACCAGGCCTCCCCGACCGGCGGGGATCATGACGCCCGGAATGCTTCCATCCAGAGCCACCACAGGCAGGACCTCACCCCCGAGTTGGGCTCGCCAGGCATCGCCTCCCCCCCGCATCACGCCGATGATGGCGGGGGCAGTGCCTGGAGCAACGTCAAACGTCACCACGTTCCGCCGGTGGGATATCAGGCGCGTTTCACGGGAGGCGAAGGTCGTGACGCCTTTCACGATCCGGCCTTGGTCGGAATCCACGGCGGGCCAGCCGCGGGCATCAGCCAGTGCGACGTCCCAGGCAAGGTGGTCCCGAAATGGAACTCCCTGAATGGCGCCGAAACATCGGAGCAATGGCTTGGGAGGGCCAGGACGATGCCAGATCTGTCCGTCAGGTGCGGATGCCACGTGTTCCCATCCCAGTTGCTGCAGCCTGCGGGTCGAGGTCGGCGTGAGGCGGGCCACGACCAGACCGTCGATGCCACCTCGGTCCAGCAGGCCACCCGGCGTGAGGCCCCGGGTGAACATCCAGCTGATCCGATGTGCCTGCATCTGCCCCACCAGGCTGAACCCATAAGCATATTGCGTGCCCCGGGGACCCACGGCTGAGTAACCGTTGACGAATTCAATCCCTGCCAGCGCGGGCAAGGTTCCGATCAGCGCGATCTGGCCGAAGGGCGTTTGCTGACCTTCTTTGGGATAGAGGTCCGCCAACTCGCCGATCAAGAGATATCGCCGCGTCGTCTGAAAGGCAGGGTGCCTCTGAAGGGTTGGCGCCATCCGCCAGGTCGGGACATCTTGGGCTACCGGGAGGTGGAGATGGGTGAGCACGATGACCGACGCGCAGCCGGCAAGTGGAAACCAGCGGGCCCAGTGGCGGCCTCGGCGGGCGGCCGGTTCGCTGACGGCCCAGAGTACACCAACCGCGGCGATGCCCCAGGCCAGACTGGCAGGGGCCCCGACGGTAACCCCCGCGAAGAGCTGGCAACCATACAGGGCGAGTAATCCCCACAGCGCGGGACTCTCCAGCCAGTCGTTCTGATTCCAGCTAGCTGGGCTGCGCTCCCAGTGCCACATGAGCCAATGCGACGCGGTCAGCAGCATCGCCACGTGCGCCAGAGGCAACCAACGATAGCTCCAGCGTGTGAAGTCGGGGCTCGGTGCGCAGGCCAACACCAGAGCCACCGCCAGCAGTAACAGGGGCCAGGCAACGTGGGGAAGACTGCCCCGCGGCCGTCTCAGGCAAGCCGTCAGGACCACAGCAGCGGGAATGAACCCATTCGACAATTCAACGGCGGGGCGGTACGCGTCTGCTGGCCTGATGTAGTCCGGGGACGGGAACGTGGGCAACAGGAAGCCAGGCAGAGCGGCGAGTGGAACCGAGCGAAACCAATCGAAGGTGAGGGGAATATCTGCGCGCGTTGAATCCGCGAAATGGTGCCCCAGCGTCAACCATGCGGGGGCAGCAAGTCCCAATCCGAACAGCCAGGTTTGGGCCAAGGTCAACGTTGAGCCGTTGACGCAGCCACGGTGGCAGGCGCGTGCCCACAGCCAAATGGTGAGCACCCCACTCATGGCGACCAGGTAGCGCTCTCCCGCCGTGACCACCAGCATCACTCCCAAAGCGGACGCAATGGCATAACGCCGACGGTCCGGGAAGCGCAGCGCCAAGAGCGCGGCCGCCCAGAACCACATCATCGAGGCAAAACCAGCCTGGTAGGGGAACCAATCGATGGCCGCCCAGTTCAAATTCCAGCCATTCAAGGCCACGGCCACAGCTGCCATCGCAGCCAGGGGGCGGGAGATTCCCTCCAGGCGCAAGGCACAGAATGCGCCCAGGGTCGTCAGCAGTAACCAGTAGCTGCCATAGAGAGCGGCCACCTCGGGCATGTTGCGCCCCAGCGCCAGAGCCAGTGCTTGCCCTGTCAGCACCAACGGCGAGAACAGCCCCGGCGTGTATTCTCCCAGCAGCGAGGTCCCGTGTCGGTTGTAGGGCGTGAGGATCGGCCACTCGCCCTGGTGAAATGAGCGCTCGATGTCAGAGAAGAGAGGTACCCACAGGCTCTGCGCATCGTCGTGCCAGAAAAATCCGGCGTCCCGCCAGGTCATGAACAGGCAGAATGCCAGCACGATTGAGGCCACCGTCAGCCCTGCGCCGATGTCCGCGCTGCGTTCACCCCAATTGGGTCGTTTCATTCGTGCCGCCCCCTCCGACCGGGAACCTCCGCGAACAGTCTACCGTCCCCCTCACCCTGCACGCGAGCCGCCTGCTATTCTCCCCGCGGAATGCTGGATGGGCGAATCGCCAGGATGGCGGGCCTCGCGCTCCGGCGGGCACGGGCCTGGGACCAGGCATGATATGCTGACGGCGTCTGTCTCCGGCTTTTTTTGGGACTCACTTCGTGCCCTTGCCTTCCCCGGTCGATGAGGCCATCCGCGTCCGCTACGCCGAAACCGATGCCCAAGGCATCGTGTATCACGCCAACCATGTCATCTATTTCGAAGTGGGGCGTGGGGCGTTCTTGCGAGCTCAGGGCTTCGACTACAACGCGTTCGAGGCTGGCGGCCACGTCATGGTCGTGGCGGAGCTGACGGTGAAGTACAAGGCCCCGGCGCGTTACGACGACGCGCTGGTGGTGAGGACCTGGCTGTCCGAGGTGGGGTGGACCAGCCTGGTGTTCAGCTACAGTCTGTTGAAAGGTGATACGACCATCGCGGAGGGACGCTCCGTTCACGTCTGCCTCGACCGCGCTGGTCGCCCCGTGGCCATTCCGAGTGATCTGCGTGCGGCCGTGGGGGCCGTTTCTGGCTAACGCACGATGTCGAGCGGTCCCTTTGTCTTACTCGCCATCGCGGACCGCGCCCTGCGTGCCCAGGTGGCGCGACGCTTGCATGACGCGCTCCCGTGCGAATTACGTGAGGCCCTGACGGGGCCCGACGCCCTGAACGGGGCGTTGCAGCGTATTCCTGATCTGGCCGTTATCACGACGGACCTACCCGGACTCGATGGCCTGGCTGTCTGCCATCGACTGCGTGCCCAGGAAGGCCTCGGCGACTTGCCGATCCTCATGTTGGGGCCTCGGGGCGAGCAGGACCGCAAATACCAGGCCTTCTATGTCGGGGCCAGCGATTACATGGAGCTACCGCTCGATGGGGTGGAATTCACCTATCGGGTGCGCGTGCAACTGCGCGCCTGGCTGAGGAGACGCGATACGCAACGGTCGCTGCGGCGTGGAGACATCGCGTTTGACGAGGCCCAGCGCGCCGTCCAATTCGAAGGACGCTCGATCGCGCTGACCGGGTCCGAATTCGAGATTCTGAAACTGCTGGTCAGCGAAGCTGGCTGTGTGATCGGGGTCGACCGCATCCTGCAGGACGGCCTGCGCCGCGCCGTCGGGTCGAGTGGCCGGCAACTCGTACACACGCACATTCGTAACTTGCGAAAAAAACTGGAGTCCTCACCAGAACAGCCGAAGCGCCTGATCCGGCGTGCCCTTGGATACGTCTGGGTGGAGGCGCCAGCTGAATCCACCCTCACTCTCTGACGCAGAGATTTTGACAGGCCCAGAAGCCTCCCTCGGGGCTCAGTGGGTCGTCCAGGTAAATACAATTGGGACAGTGATGCTCCGCGACTGCCGAGGAGCCGGTCTGGTCAGGCCCCTCGGAGGGGGTGTCCGAGAGCGTGGGACCGGACTGTTCCTCGGCAGGCACTCGCAACCCCTCTATGGCCTGTCCGCCGCCGGGTCGGTCGCGATGGTCAGGCTTCCTGCCGTTGTGTCCACCTGCACGCGGCAGGCGGGTGAGTGGCCGGATGAGGTCTGGGATCCTTGCAGCACCCCGACGTAGCCGTGATCCTCGGGGTGCATATCGGTGTCTTTGGTGGTCAGGTCCGAGCGGATTTCTCCGCTGACGGTGTGATAGGCCACTTCACCCATCCAGCGCGGGGAGACGGCCAGCGCGACGTGCCCCGTTCCGGACAGCACCTGGAGGTCTCCCTTGACTCCGCGGCATTGAAACCGACCGTGATGAGAGCGCAGAAAGGCATCGCCATCCAGCCCGTTCACCTCCACATCTCCCAGTTCATTGCCCGCGTCCACGCGTCCGCTGACTCCAGCCAACTGGATCGGGCCGCTCCGTGTGAACAAGTTCAATCGACCATCGGTGCCGGTGGCCACGATTGGTCCGGTCTCCTGCTTGACCTCGAGCGCCGTCTCAGGTGGCAAGATGACCCGCCAGTCCACCTCGATGTGCGGTGCCGCTGCGCTCAGGACGGCCGGGTATTGGCTGCTGGCGGCCGGGAAAGCCACCGTCGCGGAGGCCCCCCCCGTCTCGCTGGCATCCAGGTCCAGACGACCGCTGGCAAAGATCTTCTGCTCACGTGCATCCAGGGCCTGGCTGGCCCGCAGCGTGACTTGCAGGACGGCCACATTTTTCTCCCAGCGGCTGACCAGGACGCGGCCGCGCACGTTCTCGACGCGCAAGCGGTACGGCCCTTCGGCAGGCCAGACCAGTTGTCGTTCAAAGACAACCGGGGCCGGCTGGGTGATGCCTGCTCCCGCCCCACGTCCTGCCGCGAGCGACGGGGGCGTGGCTGCTTCCACGCTTGGCGTCAGGAGCGGAAAACCTAGTCCCACAGCGATGCATAGCCACAAACGGAAGGTGGTTGGCACGGTTTCCTCCGATCAGCTTTCACGCAAGCGGGGGTCCAGAACAGCGTAAGAGGCGTCGACCAGCGCGTTGACGGCGATGATGATGGTGGCCGCGAACAGAACCGTCCCCATGATCATCGGGACATCGAGCGTGTCGATGGCACGATAGGCCTGATTTCCGATACCCGGCCAGGCGAAGATACTTTCGGTCAGCAACGCTCCCCCGAGCAGACCGGCGAAATCGAGCCCGAGCAGGGTGACCAGAGGCAAGGCAGCGTTGCGCAGGGCGTGATCCAACACCACCCGCGTTTCAGAGAGCCCCCTTGCCCTTGCGGCCCTGACATAATCCTTGCGCAGTTCCTCTCCCAGCGTTTGTCTCAACACGCGGGCATAGCTCGCGGCTCCGGCGAGCCCGAGCGTCAGGGAGGGGAGAACAAGATGCCAGAGCGTGTCCGCACCGCCGAGTGGGAAGACGGGGAAACGATAAGCCAATAGCAACAGCAAAAGCATGCCGATCCAGAAACTGGGGACGGAGTAACCGGCGATGGCGAAGGTGGAAGCGAGTCGATCCCACACGGTGGCCGGGCGAACGGCCGCCAAGATCCCCAGCACTCCCCCCAGCAGAAGATAGACACAGATGGCGCCCAATGCGAGCATCAGCGTGGCGGGAAAACGTTCCAAGATGGCGGGGAGTACCGCCTGGTCCGTGATGTAGGATGTGCCGAAGTCGCCGTGAAGGGCCTGCCAGATGTAGCGACCAAACCGCAACCAGACGGGATCATCCAGGCCCAGTTGAGCCTGAATGCGCGCGACGGTCGCAGGATCGGCCTGTGGACCCGCAATCATCCGGGCAGGATTCCCTGGCACCAGGTAGGTGAGCCCGAAGGTGAGTGCGGCGACGGCCAACCAGACCGCGAAGCCACCGACCAAGCGTGCCAGGACGCGTTGCAGCATGTTCAGTTCAACTCCACACCCGTCAAATCCAGTCCCCAAACCGGATGCAGGCCATAACCCCTGACGCGCGGACCTGTCAGATGACACTTGATCGGGTGATACAGCGGCACCACCGGGGCGTCTTCGATGATCAGTGCCTCCGCCCGTCGAAAGCTCTCCCAACGCGCACGTGGGCTGGCAGTCCTCTCGGCGAGGTCAAACAGACGATCGACCTCTGGGTTACGGTAGAACGAATCGTTCAGCGAGTCCACCTCTCGGATGTTCTTGCTGTGGTAGAGCGTTACCAGGAAGTTGCTGGGATCGGGATAGTCTTGAGACCAGTTTCCACTGCCGATCTGAACCTGTCCCCGCGTTGACTTCGCTTGCAGATAGGTGGGAAAGGCCATGGGCTTGATGGTCACGTTGACCCCGATGCGCGCGAGGTCTTGCTGAATGGCCTGGGCCACCTTTCGCTGGGTGTCATTGGCCACGCAGCCGTAAGTCACGGCAAAGCCACTCGGGTAGCCGGCTTTCACCAGGGCGCGTCGCGACTCCGCCGGGTCATGGGACAAGCCCCGAAAGTCCGGGTCATAGCCGGGGATTCCAGGCGGAAGAATCCCGGCGGCGGGCGTTCCTCTTCCGTTGACCAGTTGCACGATGCGTTGCTTGTCGATCGCCTGGGCGATGGCGCGTCGAACCTCACGCCGGTCGAAAGGGGGCATCTCGGCGTTGATGGTCACGTATTGCACGGCGGCATCATTGCCCCTGAACATCCGGCACCCGGCTGGCGTCTGCTGCGACAGTCGCACGAAGTCTGCCGCCGGGATGTTTCTGAGAGCCCCGATGACATCCAGTTCGCCCCGTTCAAATTTCAGGACTTCGATGTTTTCGTGGACGCCGAGACCTACCTCGACGCGCTGGATGGGAGCTGGGAGTCGAGTTGGGGGTGGACTGGCCGGCGGGGGAGAATGGCGGACAAACACCATTTTTTCACCACGGCGCCAAGAAAGCAGGCGGAAGGGGCCGGTGCCAACCGGTTTTCGCTGCGCGTCCTTGGCCGCCACGTCTTCGGGCAGCACCGAGGCAAAGGGCATGGCCAGTTTGTGGAGGAAGATCGGGTCTGGTGTCTTCAGCACGATGCGCACGGTGCGATCGTCTGGCGCCGATATCCCTGTGGCGGCTAACGCCTTCCCGGTCAGGCAAGCGTCCGCCCCTTCGATGCCGGTGTAGAAAGTGGCACCGGGCGACCGGGTCGAGGGGGCCAGCAAGCGGTTGAGACTGGCCACCACATCGCGTGACCTGACGGGCCGTCCATCGTGAAAGTGAGCACGTTTCAGGGTGAACACATAGGTGCGGGGATCGGGTTGCCTCCAGGAGGAGGCCAAGGCTGGTTCGATGTGTTGGTCGTTGCCAAAGGTGACCAGGCTTTCGAACAGCAAATGCTCGAGCGACCAGGTGGGAACGTCGTAACCGACAGCCGGGTCAAGTGAATGGGGGTCGTCTTGCAGCGCGACGCGAAAGGTCCCTCGGGTCGCGGCTGTCTCCAGCCCGCAACCAGGTAGCCAGAGCAGGCAAAGGACTGGCAAGCTCCACCGAGGAGGCTTGCACCGGAGACCCATGGACTTCCAAGGCATGCGCGGACGCCTTTCTCGGGACAAGCGGCACCCCGTCTCAGGGACGAAGAAGCAGAACCAACAACCGTCAGGATGGCCCTCTGTCGCGGCGTGAGATGGGCCGAATTGTACCACGGTCGGCATGGCCCGGCATGGTAGAATTCCCGCGTGGCTGGCCCATCTCTTCCAAAGGAGAGACGCATGAATCCATCCGTGCCAATCCCGTCCCTGGGTCCGGAACTGACGGCTGAGATTGAGGCTGAACTCACTCGCGCGAATGCGGCACACTCCCGCCTCTTCCCGGGCGACTCGACCGTTCGCCAGCCCGTTCACACGGTCTATGGTGGGGCCCAGTTATGGCGCTCTGATTCCGTGGTGAAAATGGCGGAGCGAGCGCGGGCCGCGATGCGCGAATACGCCCCCAATGCGGTGGTTTTTGCAAAGGCCATCGACCTTCCCGGGGCGGACTCCTTGCCTGACGACCTGGCCAGCGCGGCGGCGCTGGAGGCGGCCGTGGCGGCCAACCCGAACGCGGCTCGGCAAACCCACCGCGCAGCTTGGCTGGCCTGGACCATCTATCGGCGCGTCTGGGAGAAACTCGAACGCGAGGCCGTGGAGGATTTTCGGATCGACTTTGAAGACGGCTACGGCATCCGCCCGGATGTGGAAGAGGACCTTCAGGCCGTGGCGGCTGCCGAAGAAACGGCCAAAGGTTTGGCGGCTAACACGTTACCCCCGTTTTTGGGCATTCGCATCAAGCCGTTCAACGCGGAGTTGCAGCACCGCTCCATCAGGACCCTCGACCTGTTTCTGTCCACCTTGGTCCGGACCTCCGGTGGCGTGCTTCCGGCCAATTTTGTCGTCACGTTGCCGAAGGTCGTCTCCGTGGCTCAGGTCACCGCCTTTGTGCGGGTGTTGAGTGAACTGGAAAGGGCGCTGGACCTGGCGCAGGGCAGCTTGCGTTGTGAACTGATGGTCGAGACGCCGCAATCCATCTTGGGTCCTGATGGACACTCGCCGCTGCCCGCCATGGTGCGGGAAACGGCCGGGCGTTGTGTGGGAGCGCACTTTGGAACCTATGACTACACGGCGGGCTGTAACGTGACGGCGGCCGAGCAACGCATGGACCATCCAGTGTGCGATTTCGCCCGTCATGTGATGCAGGTGACCCTGGCTGGAACGGGGGTCAATCTGTCAGATGGCGCCACCAATGTCATGCCGGTGGCCCCGCATCGCGGGGATTCCCTCAGCCTGGAGCAGCTGGCGGAAAACCGGAGCACGGTGCATCGGGCCTGGCGCCTTCACGTCTCGCACGTGCGCCATTCACTTGCCCATGCCTACTATCAAGGTTGGGATCTCCACCCGGCGCAATTGCCCACGCGCTACGCGGCGGTGTATGCCTTTTTTCTCGAGGGTCTGGAAGCGGCGAGTGTGCGACTCAAAAACTTCATCGAGAAGGCGGCGCAGGCCACGCTGGTCGGAGACGTGTTCGACGATGCGGCAACCGGGCAAGGGCTGTTGAATTTCTTTCTGCGCGGCATCAATTGTGGCGCCATCGAGGAAGGGGAAGCCCTTCAGACCGGTCTGACGCTGGAAGAATTGCGGGGACGTTCGTTCGTCAAGATTCTCGACAACCGCCGCGCCCACCCCTCCGGATGACTCCGTCACGTCGAGAGACGACCAAGGAAAATTGAGGCGAGACATGCGTACTAGGAGGCCAGTGCGGTGGGTACAACATACGCGCCGGGGGGGGCCCGGTCCCATTGACGGAGCATCGATGTCACCGCGCCCATTGCCGTCCTCGTACCGCCTGCTTCTGCTGATGCTGCTGCTCTGCGGTAGCCAGATACCGAGACCTGTCTCGGCGGCTCCCCTGCAAGTGGCTGTCGAGCAGGCCGTCGGCGCACCCGGTCTCAACAGTCCGGCGCCGAGTTCAAGACGCCCCAGTAAGATCGACCTGTTGCGCCGTCTCGCGGAGAGTGGAAACCCCGAGGCGCAGTTCAACCTGGCACTTCTCCACGACCAGGGGGAGGAATTGCCGGAAAACAATGAGGAGGCGCTGAAGTGGTATCGGAAGGCCGCTGACCAGGGGTTCACGCGGGCCCAATTCAACTTGGCCATCATGTATGACGAGGGCGAAGGCGTCTCGGAAGACAATGCCGAGGCGGTCAAGTGGTACACGAAAGCGGCCAATCAAGGCGACCCTGCGGCCATGTTCAATTTGGGCATCATGCACGCACGTGGCGAGGGGGTGCCCGCGAACAAGGCGGAGGCACGCAGCTGGTTCCTCAAGGCGGCGGAAGCCGGTGACGTGTCGGCGATGTTCAATTTGGCCCTGATTTTTGATGAGGGAGACGATGTCCAAGAGGATAACGTCCAGGCCCTCAAGTGGTATCGCAAGGCCGCTGAGCGGGGACACCCCAAGGCGCAACTCAACCTCGGTCTGATGTATGACGAGGGAGAGGGCATCAACGAAGACAACGCCGAGGCCGTCAAGTGGTATCGCCGTTCGGCGGAGCAAGGGAATGCCAAGGCGCAATTCAATCTGGGATTGATGTTGGCCAAGGGAGAAGGCGTCAAGCCGGACAAGGGCGAGGCCGCTCGCTGGTATACCCGGGCTGCGCAACAGGGCGATGTTTCGGCGCAATACAACCTGGCCCTGGCCTTTGAAGAAGGCGACGGCGTGCCCAAGGACATGGTCAGCGCCTTTGTCTGGTATCAACTGGCTGCGGACCGCGGCGATGAAGATGCCCGCAACAATCTGGCCGCCCTGAAACTCCGCATGTCGCCGAAACAGCTCGCCGATGCCGACAAACGCCTGCTGACCCAGCGGAAAGGGTCTCAGCCCTGAGGGCACCGACGGCTCGGCGATTCACGCGCGACCGCAGAGCAGTGCTCTTCGTGGGTGATGGTCTCGGGGGTCAGCTGCCCCTGTAGGTGGTGTATCCATAGGGGCTCAGCAACAGCGGCACGTGATAGTGACCGCCGGTGTCTTCCATGAAGAAGACGATCTCGACGTAGGGATAAAAGCCGGTCGTGCCCTGGGAGCGGAAATGCTCGGCGGTGTCGAAACGCAGGCGATAGGTGCCGGAGTCGAAACGAGCGCCCTCCGTCCCGAAGGCGCGCACGCGCCCGTCCGCATCGGTGCTGTGGCAACAGATGGAAACGGGTCCCGCCTCGCCCAGGCGGTCGAGAGACACGGGGATGCCGGCCGCGGGACGACCTGACGTGGTGTCCAGAACGTGGGTCGAAAGCGTGCAGGCAGTCTTCACGTGAACAATTTCTCCAGGCGCAGTCGGGTGATTCGATGCTGTTCGGTGGCGGCCAGGGGACGTTCTATTTCAAGCGGATTGTCCAGACGGGTTCGCAGCAATTCAAGCATTTCGCCGGCCGTCTTGCCCGTGGCGCAGACAATGAAGATGTGACCGAAGCGCGCCTCATAGTCGTGATTGCCCGCTGCCAGCGCTTCCAGGGTCACCTGGTCCGCACAGCGGGTTCCCCCCTGCTCCGATTCCGCCCAGTTGGCTGTATCGGCAAATTTTGTCCGCAAGGATGCCACGTCGCCGATGCGTGGGTGGTGGGAAAAGGCCTCCAGCCAGTCGCTCTCCCCACATCGAGCCCAACTGCTATCGGCCTGCGCGAGCAGGGCGGGCAGGTCGGCAAAGGGCCGCGCCTGAACCATCGCTTGGACCCAAGTGGTGGCCCCGCAGCAGCGCTGCAACGCTTCAATAGCCGCCTGCCGGGGCGCCGCGTTGAACTCGTCCAAGGTCAAACCCTTTCCTCCGTTGCGTGGCCGAACAGGCGCAGCCGACTCACGCCGCCATCGGGAAAGATGTTCAAGCGGATGTGGCTGTAAGGGCCACCAGGAAGGAGTTCTTGCGTGAACACGTGGACCTGGTCCGCTTGCAATGCTGTCGGTTTCAACAGGGGCCGCCAGTCTATCGAGAGGCTCGCGAGGAATTCAGCCGGGGCGTCATGGGGCAGACTGGCGCCCTCGATCGCGCATTGGTCGGGGAAATTTCCCTTGAAATGATGGGTGTCCACTTCGGCCCTGGTGATCCGCCCAGGGCGCCCCAGTCTCAGCACCACCCAATCGTGTCCAGGGCCGCGTCGACGTTTGGTTTCCCACCCGTCACCCATGTGAACGCCCCGGCCCGGCATGATCAGGTTGTTGCGATGACTGAAGAACATATCACTGGCCAGCAGCGCGACCCCCCCGTGCTCCACGGCCGCGAGGTCCAAGGGAGCGCCAGATGCCAGCAGCGTGGCCCAGTCCGGTCGGGCTTCCCCGTGCACGCGAAAGCGGGCGACGCCCCCGTCCGGGTAAATTCGCAGTCTGACGTGGGTGAAACGACGGGTGTCCGACACCGCGAAGAGGTTCTGGCTGCCGCCATCGAGGCGGGACATCGGCACGAGTTCCTGCCAATCCGCCTGCGTCACCAGGGCTTCACCGGAGGCCTCGGGGGAGGCCACGCAAGCATCCACGGCCGCCGCTTCCGGAAAGTTGCCCAGGAAGTGCTGCGTGTCGATATCGAAGCCGGCAATCCGTCCGGGCACACCCAGGCGTATCACACAGAAATCGTGACCGGGCCCCCGCTTTCGACGGGTTTCCCAGCCATCCATCCATTTCCCGCGTTCCGTGTACTTGTCCGGGATGAAGATCGCGCGACCCGCTTTGAGCAGGTTTTCTTTCTCGGCGAAGAATTCATCGTTGGCAAACAGCGCGGCTCCGCCCAGGCGCTCGGCTGCCAGATCGATCAGGTCGGTGAATTCCGAGGGCATCTGACCTCCTTGCTGGAATCGGTGTCCCGCATTCACGGCCTCAACAAGCGTCCAATCGGATGTTCGACGCACGCGCCGTCGTGATAGATCCGGCGACCACGCAACCAGGTCGCGTCGACCCTTCCACGCAATTCTCTACCCAGATAAGGCGTGGTCGGATGCCGATGGAACAGCCGGTCGGCCTGCACCAAGACGGGGGCATCAGGCTGCCAGGCCACCAGATCCGCATCCAGCCCGGGGGCGATCGCCCCCTTCCGGCGGCCTTGTCGACAAAATGCGGCGGGGCGCGCTGCCAGCCAGTCATATACCTGAGGCAGGGCGATGCCCCGCGCCTGTGCGGCCGTCCAGACCGCCATCAAGCTGAATTGCAAGCTGGCGATTCCGCCCCAGGCCGCCTGGAAATCCCCGAGCTCTCGTTGCTTCAGGGCTGGGGTGCAGGGCGAGTGGTCACACGCCACGAAATCGATCACACCCTCCTGCAGGGCCTGCCACAGGCGCTCGCGATTGCTCGCTTCGCGAATGGGCGGGATGCATTTGAACTCCGTCGCGCCGTCCGGGATCTCCTCTGCAGCAAAGGTCAGGTAATGGGGACAGGTTTCGACGCTCAGCGGCGCGCCGACCTCGCGGGCCTTCGCGATCACCGGCAGGGCATCAGCCGCTGACAGATGAACGATATGAACGCGGCAACCCGTCTCCAGGCAAAGGCGGGCCAGCACGGCGATCGCCGCCACCTCCATGGCGGCCGGACGCGACGCCAGGAACGTGGCGTAGTCGCGAGAAGCCGTCACCGCGGCGGGACCTGCCGACTCCAGCTCCGCGTGCACCAGCAATGGAACTCCCAAGGGAGCCAGTTCGCGCATCGCCGCCCTCAGAACCACTTCCGACGACGCGGGGAATTCCTCGATGCCAGAATCGCACATGAAGGCCTTGAAACCTAGCACGCCGGCCTCCGCCATGGGCCCCAGCTGTTCCAGATTGCCAGGCACGACGCCGCCCCAAAGACCCACATCGACCCAGCAATGGTCTTGTGCAGCGGCTTGCTTGGCTTGCAGGCCCGCCAGCGTCGTGGTCACAGGAATGCTGTTGAGGGGCATATCGACCAGCGTGGTGATGCCGCCGGCCGCGGCGGCGCGGGTTCCGCAGGCAAAGCCTTCCCATTCGGTGCGCCCTGGTTCGTTCAGATGGACGTGCGTGTCCACGACCCCAGGCGTCAGGACGGCATCCCCGACGTCATACACCGGGAGATCGGTGGGAACCTCCTCGGCGTCGCGGATGGCCGCAATGCGTTCACCTGTGACCAACACGGCGCCCGATCGCCATCCCTCAGGCGTGAGGATGCGGCGCGACAGAATGGCGTGCGACTCACTCCGGGCGGAGTCGGCGTCGAGATTTACTGAAAAAGACAAGCGGCTTATCCTTTTCTTAACGTCACTTCCGCGGCGCGTGGCCGACAAGCATGTCAGTACCCGCCCCGGAGGTTCCCTATGCGCTCGCTGGCCTCACTCACCCTCTTCCTGACGTCCAGCCTTTGCTTGACCGCTTGTGGCCGCCCGGCGCCCGCGCCGATTGTCCGACTTCCCCAAGCCGGTAAGCGCCTGGCACCGCAGCAGCCCGTTTCCGTCTCTGCCGTGGCGCCCGACCAACCACGCCTTCTGGCCGAAGACCATCGCCGCGCGAAGCAATGGGCCGCCGACGCCGTGCGTGTGATGGGGGTCTACAGCACCTCCGGCGGGCTGGCGCCGTGGACGGCCTCCGCCAACGTGTACACCTCGCCGTCTCGCGCCGCGAGTGGCAACCCCGCTGTGTTCGTGGCGCGCCATTTCGGATTTCAGGCGATCGCCCAGTATTCCGAGGTGGCCGATTACCCGCAACTGGCCGGCCAACTTGCCGCCTTGCCCGATGAGATGCCCGTGAATGCGGCCAGCGCGATCACGGCTGCGCGACAAGCTCCCTTGCCCTCGTCGACACCAGTAGGGAGCCTTCCCCGGGCTTTCACCCCCTCGCGGGCCATCTTGCTGGGCAGCCAGGGAGGGGCTCCGGAATGGCGACTCTACGATGGCGGCGTGCGCGTCACGGTGGATGCTCGCAGCAAGACGCTGTCACCGGCCGTCGCAGTCGGGAATCCGATCGACCCGCTGGCCCAAGGCATCGACGTTGACATCCAACGAGCCGCTGCCGCGTATCTCCCCTCGGGCCTGCTGGGCCCCACAGAACGTCGGGAGCCCCAAGCCTCGCGCTGATGGGGCCGCCTTGCGGAGCGAGGCATTTCAGGCCCTGTGCGTGCTGGCTTCTTGTCAGGATCGCGGTGGAGGGTTTTTAGGTTTCCCACCCAAGAAGCCGAGCAGCGCATCCTTCAAGTTCCCCGTCGCCTGCTTGATGCCCGCAAAGGCCTCCTGCACGGCCGCGTCCGCTGCCGACACTTCTGCTTGAACACCGGCTTGAGAAAGCGGTGCTGATTGGGCCTTCGGAAATCGCGCGCTGCCGATATCAGGCAAGCTCCCGGTGGCTGGCCGAGCGGCGGGTGAACCCGTCGACGGGTCGGCTGCAGCCTTTGGTGCTGGAATCAACTGGGCGAGGAGGGGATTGTCCTTGAACACCACGTGGAGGTTGGTCAGAGGGAAGAACTGGCCGCGCAGCTTCTCTAGCTGGCAGTGTTCCTCCAGGTATCGGCCGCGCGCGACCTCCGGGTAACTCAGCGCCCCCTCCAGCGCCTGCTTCAGCGTCTCCAGTCCCTGTTTGGCCTGGTTCCACTGGTAGAGGGCGACTTGCACCTGCCTTAGGGCGTTTGGTTCGCGTCCCAGCATGGTCGCCACCTGCTGGGTGAAGCCGGCCTCGCCGCTGCTGATACCCTGACACAGGCGGGACGCTTCTTGGGGGCGCTGCAAGATATCCACCGCACGTTGCAGCACCCGCAGGCGAGGTTCGAGTTTGCCGAGCAGGAGATCCCCGTTTTCAACCTCAGTCTGCACCTGCGCGGTCAATTGGACCGGGTCCAGGCTTCCCGATGCCAGGCGCCGCGTGCCCGACAAACGTTGGAGCGGGGCGGTGCGGGACGACTGGAAGGTGTCCAAACCAGCAGACTCCGGCGACAGGCGTCCTGTCCCTCCGGGTTTGGACTTCTCCGATTTCGGGTTTTCCTTATGGTAGGAGTCCACGCACGCTCCCCCAGTCCCCCTTGACTTGCGGGTGTACTGGGGTCATACCCATCTGGTTGGCGGATGAACCGAGTCGTTGCCGGACCGGGCCCGCTGCCCCAGCGCTCCCACCTTCTGTAAGGCCCTTCGTGAAGCACCCCCTGTCCCGCCTGATTGCTCGCTACGGCCGTGAACGTGGAACCTATCTGTTTGGCGAATATGCGGCGATGTCCTCCCTGGGGTTCGTCGCCTACGCCCGGCGACATTCGCCGCTGATGCTGGCAAGCTTGGAAGCTCAGCTGGCGCCGCTGAACCTGTGGCCTGAGCATCCCTGGTCGTTGGAGACCCCGGATGAGGAGATTCCGGCGGAGACGGGAATCTGGGACACTCCCCCGCTTCCGACCCTGGACGGATTGGCTCACCTGGTCGAAAAGCCGCTGCTCTGGGCCGCTGGCAGTGATCTGTTCGACCAGGAGGCTCGCTGGGCGGAACAGGCGCAGGCCCCTACGGGAGCCTGGTTTGAGGCCTCCCGGTTGAAATTGTCCGAGCAGGCGGGATTCCTGCTGCCCTCGCTGGCCACGCGTCTCGATGGCAACCTGGCGACCCACGCCTACCAGATCCGGATCTGGGGCCGCACGGTGGCGGAGGGGGTAGCTTATCCTGGCCTGGATTGTATTCTGGCCGACCTGGATGGCCCGCGCCCCCCGGTGCCCCTGGGATGGCAGATGCAACCCACGGGCCTGGGCTGGTCCGCCTGGATGCCGGTCGGCCCTCATTCCGTGCCCCCAGAGGGCCTGGAACGATTGCATTGGCTGGCCTGGGTCGAGCGCCACGTGAGTCACGTGGTGCGAAATTCGCTCGACGCTCTCCTGACGGAGGAGGCATTGGTGCCGCTCTTGTTGGAGGCGAGTCGAGCAGGCTACCAGCGTGAACTGGAACGTTATGTGTCCGTGCCGGAGTTGCTGCGCGTCTTCCGGACCCTGTTGCGTCAGGGGTTACCGCTACGCCCTCTGCCGCAGATGCTCGAGGCTCTGCAGCAGGCCGTCCTGAGTGGCTTGGCTGCGCGAACGATGTTGCCACCCGACATGGAGCGTCTGGGCCGGCGTTTGCCATTCTTCTCCACCCAACAACTCGTTCGGATCGTTCGGGTCGCGCTGGCCCTGCCCCCGGATGGCGAGATCGAATGAGCCTCTGACTGGTTTACAAAGGTTCTTCAATCGAGGACATTGGGGAATACGCTCGGGTCGGGTGAGATCGGCCGGCAAGGAGACAAGGTGTCAGCATCGGGCCAACTGGTAAGCACTGCCGAATTGCCCTGCGAGGCACCTGCCATGGCGGCGACCGGTCGCTATCTGGCGGCGGTGCCGGTCCTGGCGGACTTGCTGCGCGAGGAACTGGCCCCTCGCTTATCGCGAAGCACCACGGATGGTGAATTTCGGGCGCTGCGCAGGGACGCCCTCCAAGCGGTGGTGACTCGCCAACGCGAGGCCAAGCATCCATACAAAGTGATCCATTTTGCGGAGGAGCAAGTGCCCTGCAAGATGGAGGGATGCCGGGAGTCGGTGGTGGGGGTCTACGTGGAAATCGTCAATCCGGTGACCCGCGCCGACCTCAAGATTCCGGCCCGGATCGCGCACAATCTGACCCATCACGCGAGCGGCCTCGCGCTGGAGCCCCTGAGGAACATGGGGAACAGTCCCTTCGGGGATGCCGAGGTCCAGCTGGATGCCGCGGCGGTTCGAAAAATCCTGACCCAGCTTGACGTGCCAGGGGAGGTCCTTGACGAACTGGCGCAGTGGGAACGTGTGTACCCGGTTCCTCGGCGAACGCCCGAGCCTTACGTGCCGCTCGAACCGACGCCGCAGGAGCAGTCGGCAGGCATTCACCCGCTGTTCAACGTGCTGGCTCACCTCGTGGAATACGGCTGTGCAGACATTCATATCAAGGCGGGACATCCGCCGTGTGGTGTGTTGCGCGGGCAGGTGACTCCCTTTGAGGATTTTGGGGTGCTGACGCCGGAGACGACGCGCTATTACGTCGAGTCGCTCATGTCGGAGAAGCAGCGTCGTATTTTTGACGAATCACGGGAGATGGACCTTGCCTTCCCCGTTCCGGGTATCGGTCGTTTTCGCTGCAACATCTACCAGGCCCAAGGGGCAGCCGGGATGGTGTTGCGGGTGATTGCCAATGAGATCTTGCCGGCCGAGGTGCTTGGCCTGCCTGCCGTTCTGAAGAAGACCGTTTTCGAACGTCAGGGGTTGATTCTGATCACCGGTCAGACGGGTTCCGGGAAAACCACCAGCCTGGCAGCGTTGATTGACTTCGCTAATGGCAATCGGCGGATCCATGTCTTGACGCTTGAGAACCCGGTCGAATTCGTCTACGAGCCGAAGCAGGCCATCTTCACCCAGCGGGAGATGGAGGTCGATTCGATGAGCTTTTCGAATGCGATGCGCGGGGCCTTGAGGCAGAAGCCTGACATCATCCTGATCGGGGAGATGCGGGATGCCGAGACCATCACGTCGGGCCTGAAGGCGGCAGAGACGGGCCACCTGGTCATGAGCACCCTGCATACCAATGACGCCATTCAGACCATCAACCGGTTGATCAACACCTTTCCTCCTCACGAACAGGAGGGTGTGCGCCTCCAACTGGCCAGTGCGCTGAAGGCCAGCGTGGCCCAGCGCCTGATTCCCAGGGCTGACAAGCCAGGGCGGGTGGCTTCGCTCGAGATCTTTCTGGTCACCCCCAATGCGCGAGGGGAAAATACCAAAGCCCATATCCAGAAGGGCAACACCGATGCGCTTTACCAGATTCTCCGCACCAGCGAATACGACGGCATGCAGAGCCAGAACCAGGCCCTGTTCAAGCACTACTGCAATGCCGTCATCTCAGCGGACGATGCCCTGGCCAACTCCGACAACCCGGATGAACTGGTCCGTCTGATGCGTGAACACGC
>JAYKJB010000020.1 GCA_035285325.1 Candidatus Sericytochromatia bacterium | reverse complement strand
GGCGTGAAGGGCACCACCTCGTAGACGCCCACCTGGCCGCTGTAGCCGGTCTGGTGGCACTGGTCGCAGCCCTTCGCGCGGGCCACCTCGCCGCTGCCGTTGAAGCGGGCGAAGTAGGCCTTGCTCTTGTCCTCGGGCGTGTACAGCTCCTTGCAGTGCGTGCACAGGCGGCGCACCAGGCGCTGGGTGACCGTACCGCCCAGCGCGTTGGCCAGCACGCGGGCGGGGGTGTCCCAGGTTTCACGCGCCTCCACCACCACGCTCTGGGTGGTGTGCACGCCGGCCAGCACGGTGGTGCCGCCGAGCGCGCCGCGCACCAGGCGCTGGGCCACCTTCACGTCGACCAGCTGGGTCACCATGACGGCCCGCGGCGCCTGCGCGAGGGCGGCGTTGACGCCGGCCAGCACGCCCAGGTCGTTGGGGCCGGGCTCGCTGGCCACCGGCACCTGGGTGATGCCGTCGAGGTCGGCGGCGATCGGCTCCTCCAGCGTGATGATCGAGGCGCCCTGCGCGTGCAACTCCCGCAGGCAGGCGTAGAGCAGCACCGTCTTGCCGGCGGCCAGCGGGCCGGCGAACAGCACCAGGCCCGAGGGGCGCGTGACCAGCTGGCGCAGTGCGGCTGCCACCTTGGGATGCAGCACCAGGCTTTCGAGGCTGTGCTGGCCGAGCATGGCCGAATCGAAGATGCGCAGCGTCAGCATCTGGCCGTGGGCGGCCGGCAGGGTGTGAAAGGACATCCGGACCGGGCGTTGCTCGACGCTGAGCGAGAGATTGCCCTGCTGCGGCAGGTTGCCGCTGGTGACGTTCAGCCCGGCCATGACCTTGATGCGCTGGGCGATCGCCTGGCCCACCCGGGCCGGTATCGGCGCCTCGCGCACCAGAATGCCGTCGATGCGATAACGCAGCACCACCTCGTGCTCCATCGGCTCCATGGTGACGATGCTGGCCCGCCGCGTCACCGCCGACGCCAGCAGGGCATTCACCAGCGGCACGATCGCCGCCTCGCTGCCGCCCTTGGCGGCCGCGTCGATCAGCTCGCGCAGGCGGGCGTCGCCCACCGGCAGCACCTCCGACAGCTGCGCACCCGACACCGGCTTGAGTTCGCCGGCCGCGGGGCCGGCGCTAGGGACGTCCTTGGGGATCGTCTTGAGCGTTTCCCAGAAATCGCCCTCGGTGCAAACGGCCGGCACCACGTTGACGCCGCGCAGGCGCTTGCGAATCTCGTCGATGGCGAGGATGTTGTTGGGGTCAACCAGCGCAACCGTCAGCTGATTCACCGCCACGGGAATCATCATGTACTGCTTGAGCAACTGCTCGGGCAACAGCCGCAGCACCTCAGGCGGGATGCGCGCCGTCTTCAGGTTGACGTGCTTCACGCCGAACTGGATTTCCAGCGCGTACTTGATCTTCTCCTCGTTGACGTAACCGAGATCGATCAGGGTTTCGCCGATCGGCTTGTTGGTCTCTTTCTGCCGCGCCAAGCCCTCATTGAGCTGCTCCTCGGTCAGGACGCCTGCCTTGACCAGCAACTCGCCGAGTCGGATACGTTTGGTGCCTACCGCCACCGGAACCACCCTCGCTCACTCGCCCCTCGGGAAGAGGCGCCCTGCCAACTCGTCATGCTACGTCGCCGGGACCTCACGGCAACAACCCCGCCGGCGCGGCCGCACGCAGCACCGACTTGATCAGGGGCGCCGGCGTCGGTGCCGTCGTCCCCAAGGTATACGCTTCCAGGACGCGTTCGGCCGCCTCGGCCGCCCGGGTCTCGTGGTTGGCCAGCAGTTCCGCCAAGGGCTCGCCCGGCTCGACGCGATCGCCCTCCTTTTTGAGCAGCTGCACGCCGACCGCCAGGTCGATCGCCTCGTCCTTGCGCTGCCGTCCCCCGCCCAGCGCCTTGGCCGCCAGCCCGATGCCGAGCGCATCGAGCCGCTGCACATAGCCGGCCTGCGTCGCACACACAGGGATGCGCAGCCGCGCCTGCGGCAGCAGGGTCGGGTCGTCGATCACGCGCGGGTCGCCGCCTTGCGCCACGATCATCTCGCGCCACTTGGCCAGCGCGCGCCCGTCCGCGATCACCTCGCGCAGGCGCGCCTCGCCGGCCTCGTCGGAGTCGACCAGGCCGCCCTCGTGCAGCAGCAGCCCGCCCATCCGCAGACACAGCGCCGTGAGATCGGCCGGGCCCTGGCCCTTCAGCGTCGCGATCGCCTCGGCCACCTCGTTGGCGTGCCCGATCGCGCAGCCGAGCGGCTGGTCCATGCCGGTGACCACGCAGATCACCCGCTTGCCCAGTCGCCGCCCCACCTCGAGCATGGTGCGCGACAGCTCCTCGGCCGCCGCCACGCTGGGCATGAAGGCTCCCGCCCCAGCCTTGACGTCGAGCAGGATCACCTCAGCGCCGGCCGCGATCTTCTTCGAGAGCACCGACACGGCAATCAGCGGGATGCTCTCGACCGTCGCGGTGACGTCACGCAGGGCATACAGGATGCCATCCGCCGGGGCCAGCTCGCGCGTCTGGGTCGCCACCGCCGCGCGCACCGTGCGCAGCTGGTCCAAGAATTCCACCTCGGAGAGCCCGGCCCGCATCCCCGGAATGGCCTCCAGCTTGTCGATCGTGCCCCCGGTATGACCCAGGCCCCGCCCGGACAGCTTGGCCACCGTGAGGCCGGCGGCGGCCAGCAGCGGCGCGAACACCAGGGTCACCTTGTCGCCGACTCCTCCAGTGGAATGCTTGTCCACGCAGGGGCCCGGCACGTCGCTCAGGTCGAGCACGTCGCCACTTTCGGCCACCAGGCGGGTCAGGTCCGTCGTTTCCTCGATCGTCATGCCGCGCCAGACCGTCGCCATCAGCCAGGCCGCCACCTGGTAGTCGGGCAGCTCCCCGGCCACCAGCCGCTGCACGAAGGCCGCCAGCGTGGCGGTGTCGTGGGCGTGACCCTCGCGCTTGGCGCGGATCATCTCGATCATCGAAAAGGGGTGCGGCATGAGGTCACTTCCGGGGGCTCGCCAGAGGCGGGCGCGACACTTTTATATACCCGGTCGCTTCCTTCGCACTCTCACGGCGTCGCACAAATGCGTCCGACCCGCCTCAGGCGTTCACCAGCGTGCTCGTCCTCGTCGGGCTCGGGGAGCGCCGACAGCGCCTCCAGGGCCGCGGTCAGCACCTGAGCGTGGCGCTCGCACTCGGCGCGGGCCGCCTGCAACTTGGGCGTCACAGCAAGACCCCCTCGCGCAGGGCCAGATGGTGAATGGCGGACGGCTGCGGTGTCAGGGGTGAGAGCACCACCAGGTCGATCTTCTCGTCTTCGAAGGCCGGGCTGGCGTGCAGGGCCGAGAGGGCCGCCAGGCGCGCCTCGACCATCGCGTCCGGGTCGCACAGCTAGGTCGTCACCAGAAAGTCGTAATCTCCGCCGCGCGCCTCGTCGCGCAGGCGCGAGCCGAACAGACGGACCTCGGCCGCCGGCCCGAAACAGTCGGCCATCACGCGTCGCACCGTGGCAATCTGGTTCTGGGTCAGCCGCACGAAGGCCTCCATCAGCCTCGGCGCGGCGGTTGCCCGCAGCCGAAACAGCCGCGCGCCGAGGCCATCATACCCCGAGCAGCGATCGAAAACGTGCAGGCATGCCGCCCAATCCGGGGGAGGTCGCGCTGGCCCCCTCGCTCACGGCGCCAGCCGCGTGACCTGTCCGTCGCCCACCACCCAGGCGTGGCTGTCGCCGTCGATCGCCAGCGTGCCAGGGAAGTTGCCGGCCGGCCAGGTCCCGAGGATCGTGCCGCTGGCTTCCAGCTTGCTGACCAGCGCGCCGTTCTGGATACCGACCCAGACGCTGCCGTCGCGGGGGTCGATGGCCAGGCCGGCCGGACCGGCGCCCACCGGGATCGGGGCGCCGATCGGCACGCCGTTGGGGGCCAGGTGAATCAGCTGGTTGGTGGCCGCCGACACCACCCAGGCGCTGTGGTCGGGGGCCACGGCGATCGCCCCGGGCTGGACCCCGAGCACGTACACGCCGAGCGTGGCCCCTTCGGACGAGAGCTTGCTGACGGTGTTGTCGCCGCTGTTGGCCACCCAGACCTCCCCGGTCGTGCGGTCGATCGCCAGCCCCGTGGGGTTGCTGCCGACCGTGATCGGCGAACTGGCCATCTGCGTGCCGTTCGGGTTGAACACCCGCACCGTGCCCCAGACGTGGCTGGCCACCCAGGCGCGATGCTGGGCATCCACGCCGATGCCGCTCGGGGAGCCCAGAAAACCCATGCTGGAGGTGCCGGCCGGGGAGCCGTCCGGATTCAAGCGCGTGACGTTGTGGCTGCCAAAATTGGCCACCCAGACCAGGCCCGTATCGGGATCGATCGCGATGCCGCGCGGCTGATTGCCCACGGCCAGGCCCGGCAGGAGCGGGTCGAGCGCGTCATTCAGGACGCTGACCTCGTGGCTGTTCTGGTGGGTCAGCCAGAAGCGCCCCTCGGGATCGAAGGCGCCCATGAAGGCCCCCCCGGGGAAACTCGCGTGCGCCATCTGGGTTCCGGTCGGCGGCGCCGGCACCGGCAGGTTGGGAATCTGCAGGGTGTCCGTGGCGTCCTGGCGCGGAATGACGAAATTGGGCAGCGTGACGCTGCGCCCGCCGGCGGCACTGAAGTAGGTCACGCTCAGCGCGTAGGGGCGATCGCCCGGCACGTTCAGGAACTGGGCCCGCCGGGAGGGCAGCCAGGCCGCCGTGGCCACCGGCGTGGCCGCTCCCACCTCGGTGAGCGAGGCCGTCAGAGCCGTGGTCCAGTCCGGAATGCGCTCAGGGGTATCCGGCAGGCTCGGCAGGCGCACGGTGGCGCCGAAGGGCTGGGCGTCCAGCGGCACCGTCAGCTGCAAGCGCCGCGAGCCCCCCGCGCTGCGCAGATCGATGGTGGCGCTGGCCGGCCGCTGCTGGTTCAGCCAGAGCGTCGGCGCCGTGCCGCCCGCGTTGCCCAGCGCCCGCACCAGCACCTGATAGCGCCAGCCACCGGGCACGTCATCGAAGACCGCCTCGCCGGCCTGGCTGAGCGGGATGGTGCGCGTGGCCGGTGGCACCGGCAGGCTGGCGGACGCGCCGGCCGTGCCGCTCGCCCCGACGTCCGGTAGCGGGTCCGGGCCGTTCAGGGCGCCGAGCACGATGTCGTAGCGCGCCACGTCGCTGGCCTTCCAGCTGCGCGCAGCGCTTTGCAGCACCCGCGGGGGGGCGATCGCCACCACCAGCCGACTGCGCGCCGGCGCCGCAGCCTCCAGCGCCAGGCGTGCCGGCGGCAACGGGGGCGCGCTGCAAGCCGCCAGCGCGCCTGCGAGCGCGCCCGCCAGCCAGCGTCTCACGGCGTGACCTCCACCACCTCGGCCGTCACGCTGGCGGCCGGGTCGATCCAGCCGCCGGTCTGCGGCGTGATGCCGACCTGCATCCCGGGCGGCACGTAAGGCGGCGGGGCCACGGCGCCCCCGCCCCCTCCACCGCCGCCACCGCCGCCGCCCGTCCGGGGTGCGGCCGGCGTCGGCGTCGCCTCCGGCAGGGCAGGCGCCATCAGGGGGGCATCGACGGGAAAGGCGGGCAGGGCTGAAGGCTTGAGCTCCGGCACGGGCAGCCCGGCCGGCGTGGTGCCCACCCCGCCGCCATCGAAAGGCGGTAACTCCTCAACCGGGAAGGCCTCCGCTTCAGGCGGCAGCAGCTCGGGCACGCCCATGATGAAGCGCTGCATCGGATGATGCGGCACCGGCGCGACCAGCGCGTGCTGGCAGCCAGACAGGCAGGCCAGACCCAGGGCGGACAGCAAAGAGGGCAAGGAAAACAGTCGGGACACGGCGATCGCTCCTATGGGGAGCATCGGCACACCGCCCTGGCTGCTTGAACGCCGCGGTCATTCGGCCGTCGCGTTCAGGTCACGTCGGTGCGGGCCTCGAAGGGGCGCTGCCAGGGCAAGCCGGTGGCAAAGCGGGTCGGGCGGTGCGCAAACTGCGCCTGCCAGGCAGCCGCGAGCGCCGTATCGAGCGTTTCAGCCAGCGCCGGAGGGGCGGCCCCTTCCCGCTGCGCGGCCTGCAGGTCCTTGCGGATCACGCTCTGGTAGAGCCAATCATCGGCGATCCGCTCGGTGATCAGGCGCTGGCGAGCCGCCTCGTCGGCCGTGGGCAGCAGGCTCGCGCAGGCCATCGCGACCACCGTGCCGAAGGTGTTGCCGGCCGTGTTCCAGGCGGCGAAGGCCCGCCACTGCCAGGGGTCCAGCCGGCTCACCAGCTCGGACCAGAGGCGCGGGTCCGCCCCGTTGGCGTAGGCCACGTCGGCAAAGGCGAGCGGGCGCTTCTCGGCCTCCGACAGGGCCATGAGCACAGGTTCCAGGTTGCGCACGGGCGTGTCGGGAGCCTCCAGGTTCAAGCCCAGCGCCAGATCGCCCTGGCCGGTCGCCGGCGTGTTCACCACGATCTCCAGCTCGGCCGCGGCCGGATCGCCGACCTCCTTGGCCCCGGCCGCCCGGATCTGACCGCGCAGCGTCTGCCAGAGCGGGCGGTCCTCGTACATGGCCTGCACGCGCTTGCCATCCAGCGGATGCCAGGAGACGGCCAGCTGCGGGGTCCGCCCGGCCAGCCGATTCAGCGCGCGCGCCACCAGGACCGAAGCCACCTCGTCCGCTCCCGGGTAGATCAGGACGCGATCCTGAATCAGGGTCGTGTTGACCATCTGCTGCAGGTGCTGCTGCTCCTCGACGTTCAGGCCGAAGCTGGCGGTGTCGTCCTGCGTCAGCAAGAGGGCGTCGAAGAAACCGGCCCCGGCCCACTTGACCATGGTCTGGTTGAAGCTGAAATTGCGCTCACGCGTGGCCAGATAGTCGGCCAGGATCTCATCCGGGATCGCGGCCCGCGCGGCCCGGGCGATCGCCTGGTCCTGCGGATCGTTCTGGGCCTTGAAGCGGTGCTGGTGGAAGCTCCAGCGAAAGATCAGCTTGCCGTAGCGATCCCAGTAGGGCTTTTCCTCCTCGTTGACGTTGGAATCGGACAGCCGCATCGTCACGCTGAAGCCGTACAGCGGCAGGTCGGGGCGCTCGGCCTTGAGCGTGCGCAGCGGCAGGGTCGCCTCCAGCAGGTCGGCCAGCGCGTCGGGCGAGCGCCGCGAGGGAATCAGGCCCCCGTAGGCCAGGGTGTCGAGCGCCACGATCACGGCATCGGCTTCGGGCGCCACCTCGCGCAGCCAGGCCCCGAGCGCCGCCCGGTCGCCCGTGCGCACCAGGTTGCCCAGGCTCGCCCGCGGTGGCAGCAGCACCCGCGCCCCGCCCATGGCCCCGATGCGGGCCGGCAGGTCGTAGGTGACGGGGCGATCGTCGAGCGGCAGGACCGCCAGCGTGGTCATGCGCCGGGACTCCTTGTTCACAGCAGGATGATCAGGGGGATGGCCGGCCCGAGCTTCTTGTCGCGCTGGGCCTGCTTGAGCTGGTCGCTCGATTCACTGCCGAGCACCAGGTCGGCCCGCAGGCTGCCCTGGGTGCGCTGGGCCCGCAGCGAGAGCGGATTGACGCCGGCACTCGGGTCCATGTCGGCCCCATCGCGCAGGTATTTCAAGCTCTTTTCCTTGAAGGTGATCGGCTTGCCGTCCTTGTCGCGCAGCCCCGGCAACAGGGCCGGCTGCGCGCCGAGTCCGCGGGCATCGACCACCAAGGCGGTGTAAGTCGCGCGCAGGTTGACCGGCTCGGTGACGATTTCCTTGAGCGGCTTGGTCGGCCCGCCCGACGGCGTCGGCGAGGGCGCAGGCGTCGGGGAGACGCTCAGGCTGGGCGAGGCGACGGGTTCCGGCGGGGGTCCCACCAGGGCCATCAGGCCGCGATCGCCACGCAAGTCCACCCCCAGCACCAGCTCGGTCGAGCCGTCCGGCCAGTGGTTCGTTTCCAGTACCGTGGCGGCCTTGATGAAGTCGTTCAGGCGGTTGCGCAGGGAATCGTCGATCACGGCGAGGTCCTTGACGCGCGTGTTGGCGTCCACCCGCAGCAGCTCCAGGATGGCGGACAGCCGACGAAAGGCATCGGCCCGAGCAGCCCGGGTCGATAAGGCCCGCTTGAAAGAGGCCGCGCCGCGATCCACCGGCACGCCCAGCCCGCTGACGGTCAGCTGCCCGGTGGTCCAGTTGATGCGCGCGCCCTCTTCGAGCTCCTCCACCAGCTCCTGCGGGACCGCCCCGCTGAGCGGCGAGGGATAGGGCGAGGGCCGCTTGGCCGGAACCGAAGCGGGCGCCGCCCCGACCGGCCGCGCCGCGCCGGCCGCCAGCACGAGGCTGGCGCTGAGCAGGAAAGGAATGAGACGGGAAGCGGCCATACAACCTCCGACAGGCTTGGCGGTGCGTCTCTTTATACCATGGCCATGCCGATCGCCTTAAGCCTGCGGGCGAAGCGCCCGCAGGCGCCAACGGGGCGCGCCGCCGGCCTGGCTGGACGTCCCCGCCGGCACGCGTTTAAATGAACCGTCTGGAACTGCCTGAGGAGGACGACGATGTCACCCGTGCTGGAAAAACTGCAAACGCTGGGAATCCACCTGCCCGAGGCCCCCAAGGCCGTGGCCAACTACCTGCCGGCGGTCCGCTGCGGCGACACCGTGATCGTCTCCGGGCAGCTGCCGCTCAAAGACGGACAACTCACGTGCACCGGCAAGCTGGGTGACGACGTGACGATCGAAGCCGGCTACGCCGCGGCCCGGCAGTGCGCCATCAACGCGCTGGCCGCCCTCAATGGCGTGATCGGGGGCGACTGGTCACAGGTGGCGCAGGTGGTGCGCCTCGGCGGCTTCGTGGCCAGTGCCGCGGGCTTCACCGATCAGCCCAAGGTCGTGAACGGCGCCTCGGACTTCATGGTCGAGGTCTTCGGCGAGGCCGGCCGCCACGCCCGGGCGGCCGTGGGCGTGGCCGAACTACCGCTCGGCGCGGCCGTCGAGGTCGAATTCACCTTCCGCCTGCACGCCTGACCCCCGTCAGTGCATGCGCGCTGCCACCGGCAGGCGGGCGACAATCTCCGCCTCCTGCCGGGACAGCGCAGCCAACCGCTCGCGCACCGTCTCGCGCGGCGCATAATTCATGGCCAGGTTCACGAAGGTCGTGTGGTGACGCGACTCCGTGGCCGCCAGGTCCTTGTACATGGCCCGCAGCTCGGGGTCCGGCAGGTGCTCGGCCAGCAAGAAGAAGCGCTCGGCGCTGCGGGCCTCGATCAGGCTGCTGACCAGCAACCGGTCGATCAGGTGTTCGGTGGCATCGCCCTTGCGCATCAAGGGCAGCAGTTCCGTCACGTAGGGGTCCTTGTCCATCCCGCCCAGCGAGATGCCGCGGGCTTGCAGCAGGCGCCAGAGCAGGGCGAAGTGTTCCAGTTCCTCGTGCGCCAGTTCGAGCATGGCCGGCACCAGCACGGGGTCATCCGGATAGCGCGCGATCAGGCTCATGGCCGAGGCGGCCGCCTTCTTCTCGCAGTAGGCGTGGTCCACCAGCAGCGCGTCCACGTCCGCCAGCACGGCCTCGAGCCAGCGCGCCTCGGTCTCGGTCTTCAGACAGAACATGCGGGGTCCTCCTCCGGCTCGCCGGCCGGCTCGGCCAGCAGGCGGTCGGCCTCATCGAGCAGCCAGAGCGGCAGGGGCTTGATCGCGCCACCCGGGCTGAGCGCGTGCAGCTGGCGCTGCACCGGGTTCCAGTTCGGCATGGCCAGCTCGCCCAGGCCGGCCTCCTCCAGCTCGCGCACCCAGTCCGGTCCGCGCTGGTGACAGATCAGCAGGGAAGGGCGTCCCTCGACCGTGGCCGAAAAATAGCCGTAAGCGCGGCAGATGGCCGGGCGCTCGGCGTAGATGGCACAGCGTTCGTTCACCAGCGCCGGACAGGTCTTGGGGGCCTGCTGGTGCAAGGCGGGATCGGGGCGTTCGCCCGCGCTCCAGGCCTGCGCCAGGGCCTCGAGGGCCGCGCGGAAGGGCCCGTAGCGCTGCTCGGCGCAAGCGAAAATGCCCTGGCGCACGTCCCGCGGCAGGGCGGCCAGGCCCCGACGTGCCACCCGCCACTCGGCCTCGGTGACCCGGAACACCTGGTTGTGGCAGCAATCGGCGCAGCCCTGGGCGCAGGGCAACGCCGGATAGGCCTGGTCGACGGCGAAGGTCAGGTAGTCGATCAGCCAGTAGAGGTCGCGCGCGTCATCACTGTTCCCCAGGTTGTCGGCGTGCGGGATGGCAGGCGCGACGGACCGGATGGTGGCCTGTAGCAGCGATAGATTGACCGTCTGTGGCTCCGACACGAGCGCCATGATGGCGCGGGGCCGCAGGGTGGTCAAGCGGGCCGGGTATACGCTTCCCAGGCGATCGCCCCGCCCCGCCCGGGCGGCGATCGCCGAGACGACCCCCTCCCGCACTTGTTTGGTAAAGGACCCGCCCGTGCCGACCAAGGATCTCTGGTTCCTGCCCCAGGGGGCCCCGGGCCGCCAGTACTTGCTGGAATACGACCAGGTACCGCAAGAGGGGGCGGGGCTGGCGCTGGCCCTGCGCATGTACCGCAAGCGGGCTGCGGGCGATGTCGATGCCACGCCGGCCTTCTCGGTGGTGCTGGCCTTCCGCGCGACCGTGGTCGCCCGCCTCGAGGGCGCCCACGGCGTCGAACGCGGCCAGCTGGAGAGCTTCCTGCAACGCACCGCCGAACGGGCGGCCGCCTGCCTCGACATGCGCCTGCCCCCGCCGCTCGAACCCGCCGTGCCGGCCGGCCAGGTGGTCTGGCTCGCGGCCGAGGACTACACCAGCGAACGCACGCTGACCCACACCCTGGTCGAGGCCCTCGGCTGAGCGCGGCGGGGCGCGCGGGCCACCGGCCAGGTCAGGCCCGCCATCCAGGCGTCCCCGAGAGCCCCCGGGCAGCCGGTGAACGGCGCGGCGGCCCGTGTCGGTGACCGACATCACCGGGCGTGCCGAAGGGTCTGATGTTAAATCTTCGTAAAAATGCTTCAAAATGCGGGGGAGGGCGTTGTCGATCCGCGTTCGGGGTGATAAAGTTTTCCTGTGGTTAATTAAACCTTAACCTCACCACCCCCTCGGAGGCTTCCCCGCGTGCTCAAGCGCCTGGCCCTGGTGGCCCTTGCGGTCTTGAACTTGGTCTCGCTCACCGCCTGCGGCCGCGCCCCGCTCCAGCCGGGTGCGGGCCCGGTCGCGTCACGCGCCCAGGCGTCGACCCTGCTGCGGGCAGCCGGCCGGGTGCGCAAGCTGGGCTTTGACCTCGACCGCGCGGAGATTCAGCAACTGGCGGCGCGTCCGGTTCATCTCCCCCCGGTGCAGGGCCTGATGCCGATCAAGGTCGACCTGCGGGGACGCTGCAGCCCGATCTACGACCAGGGCGACCTGGGTTCCTGCACGGCCTTTGCCATGGGCAAGGGGGCCCGCGAGTTCCTGCAGCGCATCCGGGGCGAGCAGCCCACCCCGCTCTCCGCGCTCTACCTGTATTACGAGACGCGCAAGCTGCGCAACGCGGTCCACCTCGATTCCGGCGCCACCATCACCGATACGATGCGGGCGATCGCCCAGGCCGGCGTCGCGCCGGAAACCAGCTGGCCCTACCAGATCGCCTTTTTCACCGAACAGCCGCCCCCGGCCGCCTATTCGCAGGCCCCTGCCTGGAAGCTGACCACCGGCGTGCAGCTGGCCGGCCTGGAAGACATCAAGCGGGCCCTGGCGCGCAAGCAACCGGTGGTGTTCGGCATGCGCGTCTACCAGACCTTCCGCGACGTGGGCTCCGATGGCATGCTGCCCATGCCCCAGCCGGGCGATGTGATGGTGGGCGGGCACGCCGTCGTGGCCGTCGGCTACGACAACCGCCGCCAGGTGCTGATCGTGCGCAACTCGTTCGGCACCTTCTGGGGCGACCAGGGCTATTTCTACCTGCCCTACGCCTACCTCGCAGACGACCGCGTCATGGACATCTGGACGGCCTCCTGAGCAGGGAAGCGCGGCCAGGTTCGGACTTGCCGCGCGAGACCAACGAGGCGTCGCGTGGCAGGGGTCCCTCAGGGACCCGCCCGCGTCACGCACAGGCTCACTCCATCGGAAAGATGCCGATGGCGTTGCTCACCAGGCGTTCGACGCCGGCGGAAATGCGGTTGACGGGCTTGCCGGCAATCACCATGACGGTGGACCCCCCGCCGTCGAGGTTGATCGCCTCGATCGCCCCGAGCTCGATCATCAGCCGGGCCAGCTCCTTCAAGGTGCAGCCCACGCTGTGCTTCGGCACGCGGCCATCGACCGTGACCATCAGCGTGATGCCGGCCGGCGTGTAGCCGATCGCCGTGCGCGGCGCGCGCCCCGAGGCGATGTGGCTGCCGAAGCCCTCCTGGCGAGCCGTGACGTGGACCTTGCCGTTGTGCACGATCGTGGGCCCTCCCCCGATGGCATAGCGCACGCCCTCCCAGACGCCGGACAGCTGGGTATAGACCAGCGCCCGCGCGCCAGGGCGCAGGGCCTCCATGGCCCGGGCGAAGGCCGCCCCGTTGGCCGACAGCACGTAGCCGCCCCGCGGAATCGGCAGGTTGCCGTTGCTGGCTTCGATCACGTTGCCGCGCGCATCGATGGCGGCTTCATAGCGATAGGGATGCAGGGCCGTGCGCGTCGCGGCGCCGAAATGCGAGGTGTAGAGCGTCATCTGGTTGGGCCGCGCGCGCCGGTTGACGCCGGCCACCGCCAGTTCGCGGCCATCTTCCAGCATGACCGCGGCGCGCACCTGCGCGTCGTCGATGAAGGGCGTGCCGTCATAGCGAATGCCGAACACCGACCGGTTGTGCATGCCGCTGCTGATGATCTGGCCGTCCTGCACCATCAGGCCGGCCGGCTCGTTGTTGACGTAATTGAAGAAGGAGCCGTTGATCGCCGCCAGCGCCCCCGAGGCGCGGGCAATCTGGCTGACGGGCGCCCGCGCGAAGCCGCCATTGCGACGCTGCGCCACCACGCTCTTGATCGTGACCAGGTGGGGATCGGCGCGCAAGACGTGCATCACCATCGGGCCGGCCGGCGTGCGCCGCTTGATGTAAGTATGCGAGGCGCCCGGCACGATCTGGCGGGAGGCGCGCGCCAGCACGGAAGCTTCGGCCGGGTCTGCCGGGAGCGAGGCCAGCAGGGCGAGGCCAAGCAAGCAAGCAACGAGTCGACGCATGGGGAAGCAACCAGGAGGAGCGTTGAAGGAAAGCGGACGAGCGGGGCCGGGACCGGCTCAAGACCCGTTCGGGGCCTGCAGAAGCGCTTGAAACGGCCCTTGTTATAGCCCACCGGGACGGCCTGTGGCAAGCCGCAGGCCCGATTGACAAGCTCCGGCGGCGCTCCTACCCTGAGGGGGCGCCGCCCGACCTGGCAAGGTCCCGGCCGGCCGAACATGCGAGGGGAACTCCATTGCGTCGACTCTTGGGCTGTCTGCTGACGCTGGCTCTGGTGGCCTGTGCGGCCAAGGAATCGGAATCAGGCTTCCCCCATGCCATCCTGACCCCCACCCCCAAGGCCCTGCCGACGGTGTCGCTGGTGCGGGGAGACGGCCAGCCGGCGCCGGCGGACCTCTTTCGGGGCCACTGGACCTGGCTGTACTTCGGCTACGCCAACTGCCCGGATGTCTGCCCGATGGCGCTCGATTTTGCGGCGCGCGAGTATGAAAAATTGACCCGCAAGGAGGCGGTCCGGCTGGTCTTCGTGTCGGTCGACCCGGCGCGGGACCGCACGCCCAAGCTGGAAACCTTCGTCGATTACTACAACCCGCGCTTCGTGGGCGTGACCGGGGCCGCCCGCCACGACATCGACAGCCTGACCAAGGCGGTGGGAGCCGCCTACGTGATCGACGCCCCCAGCAAGCCCGGCGGGGCGTATACTGTCAGCCACAGCAACATGGTCTTCGCGCTCGACCCGCAAGGTCGACTGGTCGCGGTCTACGTGCCGGACGGCAAGCCCGGTGCCATGGCCGAGGACTTCAACCGGCTCACCGCCAAGGAGAAGGTATGAAATTGTTTGCGCTGGCCGCCGCCGTTCTGGCGAGCCTGGCCGTTGTCCCGCCCACCGCGGCCGAGGCCTGCAGCGGCGGGGGTTGTGTCGTCGACAAGAAAATCGAGGGGCTGCACGTCTGTGAACCCTGGGTGCGCGAAGCGCCTCCCGGCGCCAGTGCCATGGCCGCCTACATGAAAATCAAGAACGGCGGCAAGGCCGAACTGAAGGTGACAGGCGCCCAGAGCCCGCAGTTCAAGAGCGTGGAGATCCACGAGATCGTCAACGCGGACGGCATGGCCCGCATGCAAGAGGTCAAGCAGCTGGTGGTCCCGGCCGCAGGGGCCGTGGCGCTGGAGCCGGGCGCGACGCACGTCATGCTGATCGGACCGAAGAAAGCGCTGGCAGCCGGTGCGCGGGTCGACCTGACCCTGATGCTCAGCAACGGCAAGAAGCTGGCCATCCCGATGGCCGTGCGTCCCCGCGGCGCCCAGGCCGCTCCCGCTCACGAACATCACCACGACGAGCACCAGCACGGCGGGCACTGACCGGCAGGCCGACCCGCCGGCCGAACGCCATCGAATCTCGCGCTGAGCCCGGTGACGGGCTCAGCGGTAGTTGATGAACTGCAGGTCGATGTCCAGATCCGCGCCCTTGAGCTTGGCGATCACGGCCTGCAGGTCGTCCCGGCTCTTGCCCGTGACCCGGATCTGGTCATCCTGAATCTGGGCCTGCACCTTGAGCTTGGAGTCCTTGATCAGACCGATGATCTTCTTGGCCCGCTCCTTGTCGATGCCCTGCTTCAAGGTCACGTCCTGGCGCACGTTGCCGCCGAGCGACGACTCGATCTTGCCGTAGTCGAGGCTCTTGAGGGAGATGTTGCGCTTCACGAACTTGCTTTCGACCACGTCGAGCACGTTGCGCAGCTTCATCTCATCCGGGGCTTTCAGCACCAGCATTTCTTTCTCGAGCGTGACCTCCGCGCCACTGCCCTTCAGATCGAAGCGCTGCTCGAGCTCCTTCTGCGCCTGATGCACGGCGTTGGTGACCTCTTGCATCTCCACCTTGCTGACGATGTCAAAGCTGGCTTCCTTGGACAAGGCTGGCACTCCTCAGGAACGGACGGGGGATTCGGTGCGCCATTGTAGCAAGGCCGGGACGCCCGCTCAAATGCCCGTGGGGCTCCCCGGCGAGCGCCCCAAACGAAACCGGCCCGCTTTCGCGGGCCGGCCAAGTTTTTTCGAGGCGCGAGCGGTCACTTGGGCGCCACGAGGAAGACCTTGATGGTCTTCTCGTATTCGCCGTTGCGGTGGACCGGGAAGGTCTGGTTGATCGGCGCATCCTGGGTGTTGGTGAAGTTCTCGCCGCGGGCCCCCGTGAAGGTGAAGTTGTAATTGGAATCCGTGGGCACCTTGACGCGGAACTCGGCGGTGCCGTTCTGGGTGCCGGCCCCCGTGATGGAAATCGTACTCGAAGCCGGCTCGTCGTTGACCTTGTAATCCACCGTCATGGAGGTGGGCAACGGTCCGTCCGCCTGGAAGCGCACCGTCAGCTTCGGGCTCATCTTGGGAATCTTGATGCTCACATCAGCCATCCCCTTGGCGGTCGTCACTTCCTTCGGCTGCGAGCTGGCGGGAATGGGCTTCTGGATCGAACCGACCACGGTCAGCTTGACGTTGATGCCGACCGGCAGGTTGACCCGCCCCTCGGCGCTCACCGGATGCTCGGTCACGTTTTCCCCGACGCCCGTGCTGATGATCGCATCCGCCGCCGGCTTCCCGTTGATGCGCTCATCGTCGGAGTCGTAGGTCGCCACCACCGCCATGTCAACGGTTTCTTCCGTGGCACAGTCCCAGCTCCGGTAGCTGTTCAGGCGGGCGACCAGATCGGCCGGTGGCTGACGGTTGGCGGCCAGCCCTTGGTTGAAGTCGATCACCTCCTGGATGGTCTCGTTAATCCGGGAGGAGGAGCACCAGCCGTGGGCGACATAGCAGCGAATGTACTCCGAGTCGATGGCAAGGGACTCATCCACGGTGTTGCGAATCTTGAAGCTGACCGAATGACCTTTGGCATCGATGGTCATCTCGGTCATGGGCAGGTATGGCGCCTTACCAGCCTGCGACACCGGCATGGCGGGCCAGCTGTCGATGGTTGGATTGCCGGTGTTGCTCGGCGTCAGCGTGGGCTCGCTGGTCGAGGTGGTCGAGGAGGCCTGCAAGAGGCGCAGGGGCGACCCGCTCGTTTGCTGCAGGCTGCGCCCGGGAGCGGCCGGCAGGGCTTCGATCATTTCGAGGTCACCCGCCACCTTGGTGCTGCGGAAGGTCGTGTTGCGCGAGGCCGTGGGCGTGACCGGCATGCTCAGGTACCAGGCGCCGTCAGGCCCCTGGCTCAGACCGCGGGTGGCCGGATCGACGCCGGGAGCGTCCTTCTTGAAGGCCTCAACGAAGCGGGCGTCGACCTTGCTCTTCAGCACCAGGCCCTTGCCGGCCTTGATCTGGGCCGTGCCCAGATCCATCGCGACCTTGAGGCCCGGGATGTACAGGTCAGTGGCCTGTTCGCTCTTGGTGTCGCCAGGTGCGAAGCGAACGCTGGTGTTCCCGCTCAGCGCACCCGGCGGGATCGTGACCTCGACCGCGCCGTCTTCCGAGCGATAGACGCCGCCTTCCGCCGCCTTGATCGCCATCGGCTTGGCCTTGGCCAGATCCGCCTCCCGCGACGAGAGGGCGGGCGCGGCGTTGGCCGGTTGGGTGGGCTTGAGCGCAGCCGGCTCCTGCGCGGCGGCCATGCCGCCACCGGCACTGGGCGCCAGACGACCGGTCGATTCGGCATTCGGCGTCCGCGCCTGGCAGCCAGCCAGCACCACGAGCGTCAAAGCGGTGGCCAGGGAGACGTGATGCGCAACTTTCATGAACGGGATCCTCACTGCGTGAATTCAAGGGCGGTCTGTCCCCCTTATGCCCCGCGCCGATCACCGCAAGAGTTAAGAAATAATTAAGCAAGCGACGCCCGAGGAAACAGGCGTTCCTGCAGCAACTGTTCGATGCGCTGCACCCGGGCCTCCCAATCGTTGGCACGCGCGAGCGCCACACGGGCCGCCGCCCGCGCCGGTGAGGTGTCGGCCAGGGCCCGCTCACAGGCGGCCCTGAAGCCGGCGAGCCCATCCCCCACCTGCAAGCTGTCGCCCACGTCCGGCCAGTCCGCAAAGCCGGTCGTGACGACTGGCTTGCCGGTGGCCAGGTACTCGTTGAGCTTCAGCGGGTAGATCGCCCGGGTCTGCTCGCTGTGAACGAAGGGAATCATCAGGGCATCGCAGGCGGCCAGAATGGCCGGCAGTTCCTCGCGCGGCACCAGGCCGATCAGGTGCACGTTGGGCAAGGCCGCCAGCGGCCGGAGCGCCCCTCGAACGGCCGGCGCCACCGGACCCGCCAGCAGGATCTGCCAGTCCGGACGCGCCCGGGCGAGCTCGGTGATCAGGGGGAGATCCAGTCGCTCCTCAAGGTGACCGGCGAAGCCCAGCAGCGGCCCCGGCCCCACCCCCGCCAGCCGTGCCGGGCGGCTCCCCGTCAGCCGCTGCGCCCGCTCGAACAGGGCCACATCGGCCCCGTTGGGCACCAGGTGGCAAGCGGGATGCCTGGCCGCCTGCGCCGCCTGCAGGGCTGGACTGCTGCAGATCACCAGGTCGGACTGCGCCACCAGGCGGGCCTCGATCTCGGCGGCAAAGGGCGACACGCGCGGCATCGCAGCGATCGCATCGGTGCAGTGGTAGACCGTCAACGCCGGGTCGAGGCCCGCGATCAGGCTCTCACTGGAGAGCACGTTGAAGCTGATCCACAGGATTGGCCGCCGGAACCCCAGGCGCCCGCAGGCCTGCTTCACATCCTGCAGGAGGCGGGCCTGGTTGAAGCGATAGACCCGCTCGAACAGGCCGCGGCGCCCGATCTGGCCCATCGGCACCACCCAGGGCGGCGTGTGCACCCACAACCCGGCCGTCAGCGGCTCCGGGTTGGCGACCAGGCCGACACGCCGCGCACAAGCCCGACGGCCACGCGCCTGGCGCAGCCCTCCCAGCACCGCCCACGGGTTGACCTGATTGTTGACGAACAGGACGCGGTTCCGCGCGGCCAGCGCCCGCATCAGATGATGTCGGCTGCTGGCGAAGGGATGTTCCCAGTCCATGACCGACACGCATACGATGTCCTGTCCCGTCAGCCGCACCGCGAGGCCCTCCTGATTGCGCCGCCCTGAGCGCAGCATAGGGGCGGGCGTGACGGCCTGCCAGGTCAGCCTGGCCAGACCCGTTGGTGGGGTTCGCCCGCCGCAGCCGCGAGGCTCCAAGGGGAGCGGGGTATATCACACGAGGGCGCCGGGCGCCCATCGGATCTCCAGAAGGGTGAATGTCCCCCCATGTCGTCGAAGCGGGTGCTGATCTGTGATGATGCCGGGTTCATGCGAACCCTGCTGCGCGACATCCTCACGTCCGAAGGTTTCGAGGTGGTGGGGGAAGCGATCGACGGGGCGATGGGGGTGCTGCTCTACGAGGAGTATCGCCCGGATCTGGTCACGATGGACGTGAACATGCCCAAGCTCGATGGGCGGGACGCGCTCGAATCGATCCTGAAACGCGATCCCAACGCCCGGGTGATCATGGTGACCACGGCCGGACAGGACGAGATCATCAAGCGCACCCTGCTGGCGGGGGCCCGCGACTTCATCATCAAGCCCTTCAAGAAACATCAGGTGGTCACCACCCTGCGCCGCGTGGGCCGCGACAACGGCACCCCCCAGACCTTCATCGAGGAACTGGTGGCCTGGCACGAACTGGGCGAAATGCTGCTGCGCGCCGACCTGATCACGCCTGAGGTGCTGACGGCGGCCCGCGACGTGGTCAAGCGCGGACAGGCCCGCAACCTGTTCGATGCCCTGAAGGCCAGTGACACGGTCTCGGAACAGATGCTGCGCGATGCCCTGGAAGATGGACACAAGGAAGTCTCGATGGCCTTCCTGATGATGAAGGGCAAGGTGGTCTCGATGCAGCAGCTTCGCACCACGTTTGTCATGATGCGAAAGCAGGGCAAGAAACTGGGCTTCACCCTGATGGAGCTCGGCTTTGCCAGCAAGGACCAGGTCGCCGATGCGCTCAGGCGTGTGCCGCCGAGCCGGTTTTCCGCGTCCTAGACGTGAAATCCTGCTCAGACCCACCCGATCAGGGGATGGCCGCACCCCGACGAGCAGCCCAGAAGGTGCGTTCAGCTTCTTCCTGGGGGATCCTGGCGCAGGCGCCCTTTCATTAAGCTGACGCAGGTTCCTGTGAAATTCATGTTAAATGCATCAAGCGATCCGGCCGATGCCTGGACAAGCTCGGCGGGTCAATGAGATGGGACCCTTGAGGAGAGTGTGACATGGTGAACATCAATCAAACCGCTGGCCTGCCCGCCCTGGCAGCGAACGGCCTCGCCGCTGCCGCCAACCTGCCGACCGCGCCGGAAGGGCTGCCTGCGGAGGCGTTGAATGCAATCACCACGCCCGCGCTGCCTCAGGACGTGAGTGCCATTCAGACGCCAGAAGTGGCCGCCGGCATGCCGGAGGTCGATCTGGACGAGATCGCGATTCCCACCACCCCCGGTGACGAGACACCCGCCGGGTCGCCGAGCGACGCGCCGGAAAACCACCTGACCACCCCGGCGGAACCCCCGGCCGAGATGCCCCCGGCGTCGGATACGCCGGTGAGTGGCGTGACGCCACCGCCCGCCCCGCCCTCGGATGGCGCCTCGCCGCCCTCGGATTCACCGGGCAGCGGCGTGACGTCCCCGGGTGCTCCCACGGACTGCCCGCCCCCTCCGCCGCCGGTGTGCCCGCCCCCCCCGCCGGTCTGTGACCACCCGCCCGCGCCGGTCTCGCCCCCGTCGGACAGCCCGTCCTCGCCCCCTTCGTCCGGCTCGCCTGACCATCCGGTCGGCGGCAGCGGTCCCGCCTCGCCGGCGCCGAGTGGTGACAGCGGCAGCCCGTCCTCGCTGCCCAAGGATGCCATCATCATCGGCAACAAGAAGCGCCCCCGGACGGTGCGTAGCTTCCTGAAGACGATGGAAAAGCGTGGCATCAAGCTGCCTTTCAACATCAAGGACCTGCCGAAGGAACTGCTCAACACCACGCTTGCCAAGGGGCAGTCGCTGGCGATCGGCACCGACGGCAAGCCGATCGGCTTCCTGAAGACCGAAGACGTGATGGCCAACCAGTCACTCGGCGTGTCGGACCACTTGCAACGCAAGGTTGACACCAAGGGCGGACTACCTCGCTTCGAAACGCTGGGAGAAGGCGGCGGCATCACCATCGACGGCCAGTCGGTGAACGTCGTGAAGACCTTCCTGAAGTCGCCCGTCATGCTGGATCTGACCGGAGATGGCAAGCTGGGCACGACCGGGGTGTCCACGGCCCAGAACCGCATCGACAATCAGGTCGGCAAGACCGTCCAGTTCGACGTCGACGGCGATGGCCAGCTCGACCAGACCGAATGGATGAGCGGCAACGGCGACGGCATGCTGGTGGACGACCGCGACGGCGGGGCCACCAAGGCCAGCCAGGGTGACGGCCGCATCGACGGCACCCGCCTGTTCGGCGATCAGGGCGGCAAGTTTGCCAATGGCTACGAAAAAATGGCCCAGCTCGACGCCGATGGCGACGGCAAGCTCGCGGGCAAGGAACTCGAAGGCCTCAAGACCTGGGTCGATGACGGGGACGCCAAGCTGGAAGCCGGCGAACTCAAGACGCTGGCGGAACTCGGCGTGACCGAAATCAGCACCCAGATGAAGCTCGAGAAGAACGCACGCGGGGAAGACCTGATGCGCTCGACCTTCACCCGCAACGGAGAGCAGCAGGTGAGCGAGGACGTCTGGTTCAACACCAAGAACTCGTGATGCTCAGCGGTCCATCGCGAGGCCGGCGGCTTCCCAGGCCAGCGTCCCGCCCTGGATGTTGAGTACTTGCTGAAATCCGCGCGCCTGGAGCGCCTGGGCCGCCTTGGCGCTGCGACTGCCACTGCGGCAGATCAGAACCACCGGTTGCTGCTGCTGCAGGCTGCCTGCCCAAGTCGCCAGCTCGCCCAACGGACGCAACTGCGCCCCGCGGGCGTGACCGGCCGCGTACTCGTCGGGTTGCCGCACGTCGAGAAACGCGGCTTGCGGATACGCCTGCAGGAAGCGGGCCGCCTCCGCGGGCGACACGTCACGCAGCGACTGGGCGCTGACGGCCGGGCTCAATGGGCGCTGGCTGGCCCGCTGCAAGGGGGCTGAAGCCCAGGCCGGCGCGCAAGCAGACGTCGTCAGGGCCACGGTGAGGTTCAGAATCCAGGTGCGCACAGGTCGTAGCTCCAGAGAATAGCGGCTCATGGACCCGCTGTTCGAGTCACCGAGCCCAGGGAATGGCGCCTCACGCGAGCTGGCGTTGGGCTGAGGCTGAGGCTGCGCCTGGCGCGGGGGCGCACGGGCGAGTCCTTCCATGATGACACACCGCCGCTCGCCTGGGGAGATCCCCATCCCCCGCTCGTGAATGCGTGGCTCGGAGGGCCGACAGGCAGGCCAAACCGGGCCGGCGTGACGGACCGCTCAAAGCGGTATATGCTGAGGGCGGTCGACGTTGACAGGAGGGCGCGCATGCCCCCCGAGTACCCGTATCTTTGCGCCACGTGCGGACGTCCGGTGGACCACGCCGGGATCTGTCCGTACTGTTCCTCCGAGCAAGCCTCGGTCCAGCTGATTCGCAAACCTCAGGGGCGTGCCCGGGGCGAGGCGCAGGCCGGCCGCGGGCGACGCCGCGAGCGCACCGGACGCTGGGCCAAAACCTTCACCTTCGGCTTGCTGGTGGGCCTGCTGCTGCCCCGGCCGTGGGACCTCTTGCCCCATCCGTCCACGCCGCCCACGCCACTCGCGGCTTCCGCCCCGCTGACGCCGGCCCCCACGGCCACCCCGACGCGCCCGCCCACGCCGGCGCCCACGCCCACGCCCACCCCGCGACCTCGCATCGTTTCAGCGGATGCGCTGTCGCAGCAGCCCTGGAAGCCCGTGCCCTCGCGCTCCCCCGCACGGGTCAACGCTCCGGCTCCGGCCCGCTCAGGCGCACCCGCCCCGGCCCGACCGAGTGAACGCCCCGCCCCCCGGGCACCCGGCGCGAACGAGCCGGGGAGCACGCGCTACACCATCAAGGCCGGCGACACCTTGGGTGGGATCGCCCTGCGTTTCTATGGCGACGCCAACCAGACCGCCCGCTTGCGCGCCGCCAATCCGAGCATCAATCCGCGCGTGCTGCCGCTGGGTCAGGCCATCGTGATTCCTCGCGCCCCCCGTCCCACGCCCCAGCTGAGCCCCGGGCCACGCGTCTCGGTGCCCGCGCGCCCGCGCGCCCAACCGGCTGGCGCCCGCCCCCATCTCCCGGTGCGCCCGGCCTCCTCCTCGGCTGCCCCGCGCCCCCAGAGCCCGGCCCAAGCGAGCGCCGGAGCGGAATCGCCGAACCGCTATCGCGCGGGCCATCAGGACGCCTCCCCGGTTTCCCCGCGTGAGCCCCGCGATCCCCCCCGCTGACCCGTGAAACCGACCCGACTCGCGGCAGAAAAGGCGGGTTGGGGCGACGGAACAAATCGAGCCTGGCCAGCGTCCAGAAGACATGACCGTGGATGGAGCGATCGGGTGAGACGCGCGTTACCCCAACTCAAGGGAGTCCAGAGCCGGTATCGCTGGCCGTCCGCCTGGTGGCTGGCGAGCCTGCTCGGCCTGTTCGGACCGGGCGCGCCCCCTGCCTGGGCCGCGGGACCGGAGGTGCTGGCGGTTTCGGCCAGTTCGGCCGACGGCATGCTGATGGATGCCGTCGATGGCGATCCGAGCACCGGCTGGCAGAACAAGCGGGAGGGTGAGCGGGAGGCCTGGCTGGCCGTGCGCTTCACCAGTCTGGCCAGGGTCCGCGGCGTGCGCCTGACCGCCGATGATCCGGGCCCCCGAACGAGCGTGTGGATCGAAACCTCGCGCGACGGAGAGCACTACCTCCTGGCCGCGGGGCCCGTGAAGGCCTGGCGCAAAGGTCCGAACGAGCTGACCTTCAGCCGACCGACCGAGGCCCTGTATCTGCGGGTGCGCTTTCAGGCCGGTGGCGAGGGGGCCCCGCCGCGTTTTCGCATCCAGGAACTGGAGCCCCTGGGTCCGTGAGGCCCCGGATCGCCCCTAGCCGGGAAGGCCTGATCCGGCCAGAAGGGCTGTTCCGGCGGAAGTCCCCGACCCCGAGCAAGCAAGGAGAAACCGGGATGAGCGGATGGGTGAAGCTGCCTGCAAACCGCCGACACGCCGGGCGCAGCGCCCTCATCGGGGCGCGCGGCTTGCTGGCCAGCCTGGCCCTGGGGCTCTGCGGCTCCCCGCTGCCGGCGCAGGGCGCGACACAGACGGCCGCCCTGCCGGCCGCCATGCGCCAGGCCGGCACCTTGTTCGCGCGCGACGTGGCGGGCTGGGTGGGGCACCTGGAAGAGGCCGACACGCGCATCAAGGCGCCGCTGGTGGACCGCACGGCGCAAACGCGCACCTGGGTGATCAGCCGCGACGGCGACCCCCAGCGGGCGATCGTGCTCAGTTACCGGCGAGAGGGCCGGAATGACGAGGGCGAGCGCGCCAAGCTCGAAAAGCAGGTCAACGAGGGCTATCGCAGCCGCGAGCGGCAATTACAGGCCCCCTTCGACCTGCGCCACATGGACGATTATGAGTTTCAGGAGGCCAGCTGCCCGGGCAGCGAGGCGGGTGAGCGCTGTGTCGGCTTCCGCAGCCGGCTGCGCGACGCGCGCCACGGGGACGGGACGCTACTCCTGAATCGGGAAGGGCGGGTGCGCCTGGTGAGCTACGCGCCCAGTCAGTTGCCCGCACAGGCCGGACAGGGCAGCGTGCGCATCGTGCGGGGACCGGCCGGACCGGGCTGGTGGGGGCGCCAGCGGCTGGAGATCCGGTTCGAAGGGGGCCTCGGCCCGCTGGCCGGAAGTTTCCAGCTCAGCCAGCGCGTCAGCGCGCATCGACGCTTCGGCTCGCTGGGCGAGGCGATCGCCGGGGCGCCGGCCGGCCCGTAGCGCCCGGAATGATTCCAAAATAGGGATTTCCGGCATTTAACCGGCGTCAGCTGGTGCGCCTTGATCCTTGTAAATCATGCATCTAGATGCTATTTTTACAAGGATGTACAAGCGAATGATCGCGGCCAACTTGCGGGCAGAACTGGCCGAGTCGCCGGCTGTGGCCCTGCTCGGGCCCCGGCAGACAGGCAAGACGACGCTGGCCCTGGCCATCGCCGAGGAGCGTCCCAGTCTCTATCTCGATCTCCAGTCGCCGACGGATCGCGCGAAGCTCACGGATCCGGAGGCCTTTCTGGCCCGGCAAGTGGATCGCCTGGTGATTCTGGATGAGGTCCATCGCATCCCGGGACTCTTCCCGGTCCTGCGTGGCCTGATCGACCGCAGCCGACGGGCAGGACGACGTCACGGACTCTATTTGCTGCTGGGTTCCGCCGGTCTGGACCTGCTGGCCCAAAGTGGTGAGACGCTGGCCGGGCGGATCGCCGTCACGGAATTGGGGCCCCTGCTGCTTCAGGAAGTCGGAAGCGAGCACGTGGAACGCCTCTGGGTGCGCGGGGGCTTCCCGGAGAGCTGGCAGGCTCCCCGCGACGCGGCGAGCCTGCGCTGGCGTGAACATTTCATCCGGACCTACCTGGAGCGAGACGTGCCGATGTTTGCGCCGCGCCTACCAGCGGAAACGTTGAGACGGTTGTGGACCATGCTGGCGCACCTGCAGGGCGGTCTGCTGAACGTGGCCCACCTCGCCCGCAGCCTGGCGATCGATGTGCGGACGGCGGGGCGCTACCTCGACCTGCTGGTCGACCTGCTGCTCGTGCGCCGGCTGTCTCCCTGGCAGGCCAATGTCAGCAAGCGGCTGGTCCGGGCACCCAAGGTGTACGTGCGCGACAGTGGGCTGGTCCACGCCCTGCTGGGGCTGGTCGATGAGAATGCCGTGTTGGGTCACCCCGTGGCCGGGGCAAGCTGGGAGGGTTTCGTGATCGAGCAGGTGGCAGCCGCCTGCCCACCCGGTGTGACCTGCCACTTTTATCGCACGGCGGCGGGCGCCGAAGTCGACCTGTTGCTGGCCTGGCCGGACGGCACGCACTGGGCGATCGAGATCAAGCGCGCCACGGCGCCCACCCTGAGTCGAGGCTTCCACCTGGCTTGCGCGGACCTGCAACCTGCGCGGCGCCTGGTGGTCCACCCCGGGCGCGACAGCTGGCCGCTCGGGCAAGCCGTCGAGGCGACCAGCCTGACCGCCCTGTGTGAGGCCGTGTCGCGCTGAGCGCCGCCATCAGTCGGCCGCGGGCACCGAGGCGGTCATGATCTTCTGGTCGATGCGCAGGCCCAGGGTCCAGCCGGATTGCTCCGGCACCAGCGGCATCACCAGCACCCCGCCCACGATCGAGGCCTTCCAGCCGATCATCCCGGGGATGCGCAACCCGAGCGAAACGCTCGGTTCCAGCGTGAACTGCTGCCCCAGCGGGTTGGCGGTGCATTCCGAGATGGCGCTGGTGACACCGGCCAGCAGGGTCGTGTTGTAGATGAGCGGGCCATAGTGGCCCTCGTAGCCGCCCTGCAGACCGGCATAGCCGAAGGCGGGAGACCAGCGCTGACCAATGAAAGGAACCGTGCCGTAAATCATCGCCCCGGCGTACAGCGAGCGATTGAAGCGCGTGTAGCGCACCGCCCGGCCGCCCGACAGCCAGCCCGCGAAGGGACCGAAGTAGACATATTTGACCTCGGTGCCGGTCTCGTCGTAGGTCTGCGTGTAGGGCGCACCCGGCGCGGCCATGGGGGCCGTGGCGGACTGAAAGTCCTGGTCGAAAGCGGTCAGAGCCGCCGCACAGCCGGACATCAGGCCAGCGCCAGCCGCCAGCAACAGGGTTCTGGTCACAGCGGTCAAACGGCGCACGGGGCCCTCCTGGGAGCCTTCTACCCAGGCAAGCGCGAGCCGGCACGCGGGCCCGGTTTGAAGCGCTCAGCGAGGAGAGTGGAGCGGTTCCCCCACCCTCAATAGGCCAGCACCTGAGGCGGCCAGTCGAACACCGGCATGAGCAGGCGCACCAGCGCCTTGGCCGTCTGGTCGGCGTGGTACTCGCGTCCGTTGTAGCGATAGGCCGCGAAGTCCGCGCCCGGTTCGGCCGTGCCCTCGGCATGCCAGTACATGGCCAGGCTGCGTTCGGCCGACGACAGCTTGCGCGGCGCGTACATCAGGCGCTGGATCAGCAGGTGCTGCAGGCGGTGAAATTGCTCGTGCGCGATGGTGTTGGCCACGGCCGCAGGATGGGAGCGGAGCAAGCTGGTGGCGAGGAAGATGGCCTGCGCCTGGTGGTCGTAGTAGCCGCCCAGCTGACGGTGGTGGTCGACCCGCCCCAGCGGGGCCGGCTTGAAGGCGAAGGCCTCGCCGAGCAGCTCGGACAGCTGGCGAAAGACCACGTGCAGGCGGCCGAGGTTGTCGTTGCCGGCGGCCGGGTTCCAGCCGTCGAGACCGCCGAACAGGGCCGTGTCGTGCAGCACTCGAGTGGGCAGCGGGGCCAGGCAAGGACCATAGACGGCCTCGAAGAGGTCCTTGAGCGCCATCAGGCTGGGGGGCCGGGCGCCAGGGGCATAGCCGAGGCGCGCGAAGCGAGCGGCCGGCTGGTCCACCTGAGGCGCCACCCAGGGCAGGGGAGCGGCCGGCAGCGTCGGCGCAGGCCCGGCCTCCCCGCCGTCCTCCGCCAACGCGCGCGCCGGGGCGACGGCCTCCTCCCAGTTGAAACGACTCTCCGCCAGCAGTTCCGCGCGCCAGTCAGGCAGGGCGGACGGTCCTTCCTCCCGCGACGCCGGGGCCGGCGGCCGGGGCGGCGGCGCGGGGGTCAGGCGCGCTTGCAGCCAGTTTTGCAAGGGTTCCAGGAAGGCACGAAGGGCTGCGAACGGCACGGCCGGCCTCCTCTCGACAGGGATTGGCGCCCACCGAGTCGGGCCGAGCCCGCTGCGCTCATTGCACCCGTCCCTGCAACAGCCAGTGACCCCGCCGGTTGTCCCGGTAGACCCAGAGCAGGTCACCGGACTCGGTTTCAATGAAATAATAATCGCGTTCGACCGCGCTGTGCCACCAGCCGCCCGCCAGCCGGAAGGGACCGACCTCCCGGCAGAGCGCCCCGGCCTGCGCCCCCAGCGGCCACCAGCCCTCGGCCGGGCGCGGGGCCAGCTGGCGTGGGCGCGCATAGACCGAGCGCACCAGGGGTGGAGGCGTGTCCGGCGGCCCGGCCGGCAGATTCGGCGCCTGAATCCGGTCGACCGGCTCCCAGTGCCAGCGGCGCTCGGGCAGGTGGCGATCGCCCGGCTGCGCCACCACCACCTGGTTTTCGCCAAAGGCCGCCCGCAAGCGCGCCAGGGCGCGCGCCCCGGCCGCGGGATCGCGTCGCGGCGTGATCGCCAGCGCGTCCAGCTGGTGGGCCGTCAGCGGGCAGCCCTCGGCGATCGCCACCAGGGTGTGGACCGGCCCCGGCAGGGGCAGACCCTCCAGCCGCAGGCGCACCAGCTCCATCAGGCGCAAGCTGGAAAGCGTCGCTTCGGCCGGGCGCAGGGCCTCCTCCCGCCAGAGCCCTTCCGCCTCGCGCCGCCAGCCGGGCCGCTCCTGCGAGGTGTCGCAGCCGAGCCGCAGCGTCAGGCCGGCGAGCGCCTGCCCCTGAGCCGCCAGGCGTGCCAGCAAGGTGTCTACCAGCGGCTTGGCGGCAAACACCAGCGCGCCCAGCTCCAGCACCCCGTGGGGCAACGAACTGGTCGCCTGCAGCGGCACCTGCAGGCTGGCGGGTTGCAGCGGCAGCGCGGGGTCTTCCCGGGCCAGGCGACAAAGGGCCAGCGCCTCGGGCCCGAGCCGGCCGATCAGGCCCTCGGCGGGCAAGGCCTGCAAGGCCGCCACGTGGTCGACGCCCAGCGTGAGCAGGAAGTGGCGCTCGTCCGGCGGCAATTCCAGGCAACTCAGCGGCACGGCCGCCACCGCCGCCGCCTGTCCGGCCGGGTCGTACACCGTCACGCCGCGCCCCCGCTGCGCCCTGGCCAGCGCCCAGGGCGCGAAGCGTCCGTGCCCGATCACCACGGCGGCCTCGAAACCGAGCGCCTGCAGGGCCGCCCGCAGGCATTCGCCCCAGGCCTGGGGCGAGGGGTAGAGCTGCTCGAAGCCGGCCGCATCGACCCAGAAACACCCCGGCTGCTCCCGCCGAGGCTCGACGGTGGGGCTGAAATTCAGCAGGCAAGCCAGCAGCTCGCGCTGGGCCTCGGCGATCGCCAGCGGCGAGACCGGGGCCGCCTCCAGCGTCGGCACCCTGGCCAGCACCTGCTGATAACGCTCGCCAGGGCAGATGCCCTGCTGACGGGCCACCCGGTTCAGGGCCAGCACCCGCGCATGGGGGCGATCGTGTTCGAGCACGGCCACCGGCCGCTGGCGCCAGCCCGGCTCGGCCCGCAGCAGCAGCTGCAAGGCCAGCAGCGGCACGTCAATACAGGCCGTCCGGTCCACTGAACACCTCCGGGCCGCGCTCCGCGGGGCCCCCGCGCTTGTCCTTGCTGACGCCGAGGCGGCAGAGATAGCGACCGGAAGCCTCCTGGGCCCGCTCGGGGTGGAGCCGCAAGGAGACCTGGCCGCCCAGGCCCTGCGGATGCGCGGTCAGCCCCACCAGGGCGGTGCGGTGATGCTTGGCCAGGCCCACCAGCCGCACCAGGATGCGCTCGGGGGGCGGTGGTTGCTGCTCCCAATCAAGCACGATCAGGCCAAAGGCCCCGCTGCGCAACAGCATGTCGACGGCGCGCAGACGCGCGACGGGAGGGGCCAGCCGAACGACGGGCAAGGCCGCCAGGTCGACGCCATGGGCCTGGACGTCGGGGGGATAGAAGCCGTGCGTGGGGGGCGTCACCCAGGCCGCCGGTTCACCGGCCGCCTGGGCTTCCCGGACCCAGGCGATCGCCCGCGTGTAAGCCAGGGAATCGCGCTGCAGGCGCAGTTCGCACAAGCGCCCTTGCAGTTCCTCCAGGCCGAGGCGAGCGGCCGGTTCCGGGCGCACGACCGACAGGCCGAGCCGGCGGGCCGGCCCGAGCGAGGGCAGCGCGGAGAGGCGAGCGGTTGACGTCATGGGGCAGGCTCAGGGGCTAAGTCAGGCTGCGGCGGATCTCGACCACCTTGCCCAGGATGCGGAAGCCGCTGCGTTCATCGGGCAGAATCGGGGCGTAAGCAGGGTTTTCGGCCAGCAGGGCGGGTTGACCCCGATGCTGGGCCAGGCGCTTGACCGTGGCCTCCGTCTCCAGCAGGGCCACGACAATCTCGCCGAGCTGCGCCGTCGGCTGGCGCCGGGCGATCACCAGATCGCCCTCCAGGATGCCCGCCCCGACCATGCTGTCGCCCCGGACGTGCAGGGCGAACAGGCTGTCGCGACCCAGGCGCTGCGCCCAGGCGGTTTCGACCCAGACCGTGCCGTCCGGATCGGCGATCGCCTCGGACAGCGGGCCGGCCCGGACCCGGCCCCAGATCGGGACGGGCACGTGGTCGCTTGCATCGGCCTGGGCCAGCCTGTAAGAGCGCGCCTTGCCGGGATCATGGGTGAGCAAGCCGTCGACCACCAGGCGATCGAGGTGGACCTTGACCGACTGAACCGCCTTGAAGCCAAAGGCGGCCTGAATCTCTCGCATGCTGGGAGGGGGCGCCCCCTCGCGCAGGCGGGCCTGAATGAACTGGTAGATGGCCTGGCGGGTCTGGCCGGTGGGACCGGGCATGCGTGACAACCTCCGCTGGCTTTCCATTTTGCAGACAAATGTCTGCCATGTCAAGCCAGGCGGCGCTCAATGAAAGTCGCGGCTGGCCGTTCGGGGCAGCCGAGCGGCCAGCACGGGTTCCCAGAAGCGCGCGGCCACCAGATGGACCAGCCCGTGCTGCACCTGCAGCGTGCCACTCACGCCCAGGCATTGGACGGTCTTGACCAGCCGCTTGAAGCGCTCGAACACGGCCGGCCAGACCACCAGATTGACGAAGCCGGTTTCATCCTCCAGCGTCAGAAAGACGACGCCCGAGGCGGTGCCGGGCCGCTGGCGGCAGATCACCAGCCCGACATAGCGCACCCGCGCCCCGCTGGGCTGACGGCTGAGCGCACGCGCATCGGGCAGGCCCTGAGCCAGCAGTTCGGGACGCAACACCGCCAGCGGATGCGCCCGGGCACTGGCGCCGGTGCGGCGGGTGTCCCACTGGACCGTCTCGAACAGGCTGAGCTGACGAAAGGCCGGAATCGACGCCTCCTGGAAGCCCAGCGGCAGCGGCTCGCGCCGCGCCGCGCCGCGCACGACCCAGAGGGCCTGGCGGCGCGTGAGCCCGAAACCATCGAAGGCGCCGGCTTCGGCCAGGGCCGCCAGCGCCCCCTGGTCGAGGGCGCTTTCCCAGATGAAAGCCTCCAGGGAAGCGGGCCGCTCGCGGAGGGCCCCCGCCGGCTGCATGAGGGCCACGATGCGCTGGGCCGCCGCGGCCGACAGGCCCTTCACGAGCCGCAAGCCCAGGCGCAGGGCCCAGCGTGCGAGCGGGTCGGCCGCGGGCGAAGCAGACGCCGGCAGCGCCTCCAGCGTGCAGTCCCACTGGCTGGCCCGCACGTCGATCGGCAGGAGGGTCAGGCCGTGCCGCCGGGCATCCTCCAGGATCGTGGCGGGGCTGTAGAAGCCCATGGGCTGCGAGTTCAGCAGGGCGCAGACGAAGATCGGCAGGTGGTGGCAGCGCAGGTAGGCGCCCATGTAGGTGATCAGGGCGAAGCTGGCCGCATGCGCTTCGGGAAAGCCATATTCGCCGAAGCCCTCGATCTGCTTGAAGACCTGTTCGGCAAAGGGGCGCTCGATGCCCTTTTCCACCATACGCCCGATCAGGCGGCCGTAGTGATGGGCCATGCTGCCATGCTTGCGCCAGGCGGCCATGTCGCGTCGCAGCTGGTCGGCCTCGCCCGGCGTGTAGTCGGCCGCCACCATGGCCAGCTTCATGACCTGCTCCTGAAACAGCGGCACGCCCAGGGTTTTGGCGAGCACCGGCCGCAGGGCCTCGTGGGGATAGACCACGGGTTCCTCGCCGCGCCGCCGACGCAGGTAGGGATGCACCATGCCGCCGGTGATCGGGCCCGGACGCACCAGGCTGATCTCGATCACGAGGTCGTAATAGGTGCAAGGCCTCAGGCGCGGCAGCATGCTCATCTGGGCCCGGCTCTCGACCTGGAACACGCCGACCGTGTCGGCCCGGCCGAGCATGGCATAGGTGGCCGGGTCCTCGGGCGGAATCGTCGCCATCGTGTAATAAAGGCCCTCGTGGCGGGCGAGCAGCTCGAAGCAGCGGCGCAGATGGCTCAAGGCCCCCAGCCCGAGCAGGTCGACCTTGAACAGCCCCAGGGCCTCGATGTCGTCCTTGTCCCACTGAATCACCGTGCGGGCTTCCATCGTGGCATTCTCGACCGGCACCAGCTCGTTGACGGGCTCATGCCCCAGCAAGAAGCCGCCGGGATGGATCGAGAGGTGGCGCGGGAAGCCGAGCAGGGCGTTGCTCAGCGTGAGCAGGTGGCGATAGACCGCGTGCTGGGCGGGCAAACCGGCCTGCTGCAACACCGCCTGCTCGATCGGGCCCCGGTATCCCAGCAGCTTGCAGACGCGCCCCAGCTCGGTTTCAGGCAAGCCCAGCGCCTTGCCGACGTCGCGAATGGCCGAGCGCGGGCGGTAGGCAATCACCACGGCCACCATGGCCGCATGCGTGCGCCCGTAACGTTCGTAGACGTGCTGGATCACCTCCTCGCGGCGCTCATGTTCGATGTCGAGGTCGATGTCGGGCGGTTCGGCCCGTTCGGCCGAGATGAAGCGCTCGAACAGCAAGCCCATGCGAATCGGATCGACCGCCGTGATGCCCAGGCAATAGCAGACCACCGAATTGGCGGCCGAACCTCGCCCCTGGCAGAGGATCCCCCGCTGGGCGCAGAAACGCACGAGTTCGTGCATCGTGAGGAAGTAACCGGCGTAGTCGAGCTGTTCGATCAGCGCGAGTTCGCGCGCCAGCTGGGCCTCCACCTCGGCGGGCGGTTCGCCGCCGTAGCGCCAGCGCGCCCCGGCCCGGGCCAGCTGGCACAGGTGCATGAACGAGCTCAGGCCGTCCGGCAGCTGCTCGCTGGGATAGCGATAACGCAGCTCGGCCAGGCTGAAGTCGCAGCGTGCGGCCACCTCCAGGCTGCGGGCCAGGCCGGCCGGGTCATCCGAGAAGCGCTGCGCCAGCGCGTCGGGCGACAGCAAGGCATACTCCGCGTTGGGGGCCAGGCGCCCGCCCGCCCGGTGCAGCGGCAGCCCCGTGCGGATACAGGTCAGAACGTCTTGCAGGGGCTGACGAGAGGCCTCGTGGTAGCGCACCTCGCAGGTGGCCACCACGGGCAAGCCCCAGCGCGCGGCCCGCTGGCGGAGGCGCTGCTCCTGGGCCCGGTCGTCCGGCAGCAGGTGGCGCGTGTACATGGCGTAGAGGCGATCGCCGAAGGCCTCGCACAGCCCGGCGGCCTCGGCCTCCGGCGGCTCCGCGGCCAGCAGGCGCGACCCCGCCCCGCCCCACAGCGCGATCAGGCCCTCGGCATGCGCGGCCAGCTGGTCCCAGCGGACCTGGCTGGCCCCCTTGGGCGCGGCCAGCCGCCCCGCGCTGATCAGGCGACAGAGGTTGGCGTATCCGCGCCGGTTCTGCACCAGCAAGACCAGCGGACTGGCATCCTCCAGGGTGATCGTGCTGCCCAGGCAGAGGCGCAGACCGAGCGCCTGCGCACGCCGATGGGCCTTGACCACGCCATACAGGCCGTCGCGATCCGTGAGCGCGAGGCCCGACCAGCCCTGGCGCGCCGCCGCTTCCACCAGCTCCTCGGGGTGGCTGGCGCCCTCCAGAAAAGAAAAGTTGCTCTTGCACCAGAGCGGAAACGCCATCGAACGCTCCTGGAATAAGCTGTCTGCGGGGTTCGGCCGGCACGACCGCCCGTGAGCGACCCCGTGAAACCAGAAACCAGTAAAGCAGACAAATGTCTACAACTCAAGCCTGGCTGCCTGGCGGGCCTCGCCGGGGCGGGGAAAACGGCGCGACACATCAACCCGACAAGCGGATGCTTTGGGGTATGAGACCAGAACACCGACCCGCCGGCCGCCGCCGGATGGCCTGAGGAATTGCATGCGCACCCGGATCAGCTGGTCATTGGCCCTCTCGCTCTGCCTCGCGGCCTGTCAGGGCGGCAATCTGGCCGGACGACCAGCCCCCGCCAAGCCGACCCTGCGCAACCCCGCCGCCGGCGCGGCCGCCGCCAACAAGGCCGGCCTCATCGGAATGGACGGCGCCACCTTGATCGGGCTCGACGGCGCCACCT